>JAITPH010000032.1 GCA_031289515.1 Tannerella sp. | reverse complement strand
AAAAAAGAATAATAAAACTGTCCTTTTCATTACCCGGCGTTTCTATTGTCTATTATAAAAGGAAAGACTGACGTACCTCACTTTGGTAAAAGGCAAGCCATTACATTGTGTATCAAAATACAACTCCAAATGAAGATTGTCTTTATATACCTCATGTACAGTCATCCGTCCCAAACCGTCGGGCAGCTCATAAACCAAATCGTCATTATCCGCGCTTATTCTTTTCGCTTTCAATTTGCCGCATAATTTGAGGGCTTCCGGAATGGCGTTGTTTTCCTGAACGCCGACAATTTGTGTGTTTTCATCCTTTCCAGGCTTGCTGTTCACAGCGAACTCCTTTTTAAGAAATTCAGCCAGATTAACGCAGGCAGACACATTTTGTCTGTCTGATTGAGGCGCCGTTTGGGTGTAAACATTACTTGTTGCCTGCACCTGACCTGTTGCGGAAATACTTCCAAACAACATACATGTCACTACTAACAGGGCGGTAATCCTGCCCGTTGAAATACTTTTTCTCATTTTCTTGTTTTTATCCCATTTGGGGAAAAAGTAATCAGTTTAAAAAACGGTTTTATTCCAGTCTGCGTGCGCCGTCGCTTATCACGACGTCGTAGACTTTCGGACTCTTGCCGAACTTCTCCTTATATCCTTCCTTGGCTTTCTCGATGAAAGGAGCATAAACATCGTCCCTGACAAGATTGATTGTACATCCGCCGAAGCCGCCGCCCATCACGCGCGAGCCGGTCACGCCGCACTCTTTTGCCAAGTCGTTCAGATAATCCAGTTCGACGCAGCTGACTTCATACAGCTTGCTCATGCCGCGGTGGGTTTCGTACATCTTCTTTCCGACAGTCTCGTAATCGCCGGTTTTCAAGGCTTCGCATACGTCCAATACACGTTGTACCTCTTCGATTACGTATTCGGAGCGCATGTAGTCTTCGTCGCTCACCGTGCCTTTCACAGACTTGAGCTGTTCGAGGGAAGCATCGCGCAGGAACTCTACGCCGATGGCTTTTGCCACGCTTTCGCACGACTGGCGGCGTTTGTTGTATGCCGACGAAGCCAGTTCGTGTTTAACCAGCGTATCAAGGAGTACAAGTTTGTAACCCTGCGGGTCGAACGGAAAATATTCGTATTCGAGCGAGCGGCAGTCCAACCTTATCAGGCTGCCTTTTTTGCCGAAAACGGAGGCGAACTGGTCCATAATGCCGCACATTACGCCGCAGTAGTTATGTTCGGTAGCCTGACCGATTTTTGCAAGCTCGAACTTGTCTATGCCGAGATTGAACATGTCGTTCAACGCAAAGGCATAAGTACTTTCGAGGGCAGCCGACGACGACATGCCCGCTCCGAGCGGGACGTCGCCTGCGAAAGCGGTGTTGAAACCGCCTATCTTGCCGCCGCGCTTGACAATCTCGCGACATACGCCGAAAATATATCTTGCCCAGCTTGCACGCGGAGCGTCTTCTTCGTTCAGCCCGAACTCTACATAGTCCTTGAGGTCTATGGAGTAGGCGCGTACCTTGTTTGAGCCGTTGGCTTTCAATTCTGCTATCATTCCCTTGTCGATAGCGCCCGGAAATACAAATCCGCCGTTGTAATCAGTATGTTCTCCGATAAGATTTATGCGTCCGGGCGAGGCATAAACAGAACCGGTACTGCCATCAAAATGTTTGATGAAACGACTTCTCACAAATTCTATATCCATAATTTTTTATTTATTATTTGGAATTTCCTTTCATAAAAAGTAGAAGGTAGAAAAAATTTCTGATTTCTACCTTCTAACTTATAGTTTAATCTACTTTTATGTCTTTATTGACATTCTTGCTGCCGATCAGCGCGTAGTAGAGCAGATAGGCGATGCCTGCAAAAATCACCCAGTAACTGATCTGATAGCCGGCGAGGTCTGCAATCCAGCCTTGAATAGCGGGCAGTATGCCGCCACCGCAAACCAGTACCATAAACAGTCCCGAAGCGGCGGCCAGATATTTGCCCAGGCCTTCGACCGCGAGGTTGAAGATGCCACCCCACATGATAGAGGTGCAGAGACCGACAAGCAGCAGGCAGAGTGCATTAACAGGCACTTCCGCGAAACCGAAAGAAAGCGCTCCGGCGGCGTCGGACTGAAGCACCGGAACATTGACGAGTGAGGAAACAGGCAAGAATATTGCCAGCGCTACCAGAATCAATCCTACGGCTGAAGTAACGGTAAGCATCAGCTTGCTCGACACCTTGCCGCCGATTGAAGCCCCTACCAGTCGTCCGATAAGCATAAGGAACCAGTATGTACCGCATACGAAGCCCGAAATGGTTGTAGAGATACCGATACCTTTGGTGAGCCACAAGTCGAGTATGCCCGGAGTGCCGACCTCAACGCCTACATATACGAAGATAGCGACAGCGCCGAGAATGAAATGACGGAATTTAAGAGCGCCGGACATCAATTTGCCAAGCGGCTCCGAAGCCTTTTCGGCGTGCGGTTCCGGAATCCTTACCAGTGTTAAAATCACGAAAGCAAGCGCGAATACGCCCATTGCGATGTAAAGCACAGGGTAAACGTCGGTGATATTGGCCTTCGCTACTTCGCCTACAAGTACGCCGACGAGCATTGGCGTCAGCGTTGCCATAATAGAGTTGAACGAGCCGCCGACCTGTATCAGCTGATTGCCTTTATTGCCACCGCCGCCGAGGGTGTTAAGCATCGGGTTCACAACCGTGTTAAGCAGACACATCGAGAATCCGGCTACGAAAGCGCCTATCAGATAGATGACAAAACTGGCAGCGCCGCCTGACAGGTATTGGATAAACACTCCGACGATACCGACAGCTATCGCTATAAGCGCCGTCTTCTTGTAGCCGTAGCGTTGCAGCAATATGCCGCCGGGTATACCCATCACCGCATAAGCGATAAAATTGGCGAGGTTGCCGAACAAGCCGAGCGCATTGGATACGCCGAACTGGTTGATCAAAATTTTCCCCATAGGGGCTGCGAGGTTAGTAACGAATGAAATCATTCCAAAAAGGAAGATCATTGTAATGATGGCTATTATATTGCCATTTTGCTTTTTTTGTACCATAAAATTTAAAATATTAGATTATTATTATTAAAAAACTGTCTCTTTGTCGAAAATTTGTAAACGGTAGTACTGTCGAATATATTACCCGGTCGCAAAACCGTTGAAGGATACCCCGGTTTGTTCGGACTGTCGGGGTAGTGTTGCGTTTCGAGGCAGAATGCGGATCGTTTCGGGTATCGCTGTCCGTTTTTGCCTGCGAAGTTGCCTGTCATCCAGTTGCCTGTGTATAGTTGAACTCCCGGCTCGGTAGTCCATGTTTCCATCGTGATGCCTGTTTTGGGAGAGGAGCACGAAGCGCCTAACGAAAGCCTTTCCATACCCTTGTTTAATATGTAGCAATGGTCGTATCCGTTACCGAAACGGAGCTGTTCAAAGTCGTCGTCGATGCGTTCGCCGATTGTGTGCGGCCTGAAGAAGTCCATCGGCGTATCCGCGGTTACTTCTTTCGGCCCGTACGGTATAGCCGTCTCGTCGATGGGAAGGTAGCAATTGGCGTTTATTTCCAGTCGATGGTCGCCAATGTAGGGGTCGCCAGCTCCGGAAAGGTTGAAATACGAGTGATTGGTCAGGTTTACGACGGTCGGCTTGTCTGTTTTGGCGTTATAACAGATACGGAGTTCATTCTCGTCCGTAAGCCGGTATAACACGGTTGTTTCCAACTTGCCGGGAAAGCCTTCTTCGCCGTCTTGGGATGTATATCTCAGGATGACGGTCTGCTCGTCTACACGTTCGACGTCCCAGACGACGGAATTAAAGCCTTTGATGCCGCCGTGCAGACTGTTCGGTCCGTTATTGACGGCAAGTTTGTCGTAGACGACGCCGTCCAAACTGAATGCGCCGCGTGCAATCCTGTTACCGTAGCGTCCGCATACAGCTCCGAAATAAGGCTCTTCCGAAGCAAGATAATCGTCGATACAGGAATGTCCGGTCACGACGTCGGTCATTATCCCGTTTTTGTCGGGAATCATCAGCGAAACTATTTTCGCTCCGTAGTTCAATACGGTAATCTCTGCTCCGCCTTTATTGGAAAGCAGGTATAAATTTGTCTCTTTTCCGTCTACAATCTTTTGAAAGTCAGATGTATTCAGTCCGGAAAGCGTGTTCTTGTCTGTCATATTTCTTATTGTAAAACGCTTGTAAAAATAGTACATTTATTTGGAAGACAGGATAATTATCAGATGTTTTTAAACATGTTTTTTTTGCGTGATTCGTAAATTTCTGACTGTAAGAGGTGATAGTATGCAATTTTTTTTCTATGTTTGCATCCGTTTTTCCGCATAAGAGTTATAGAATGACTGAAATTAATAGTAAAACGTGAAGAAAGTAGAGCCATTACAAATTGTTTTTTTGAGTCTTGTATTGACGTCGTTGTCGGCGGGTCAGGAGATAAGCGCTCAATTGAATGACAGCCTGTTTGCCGCCGATTACGGAATAGATCCGTTACAAAAGGGCAAATTGGCAATCGAGATAGACAATACTTCGTTTTTCAAGAACAACGAGTTTGTCACGACGGTACAGAAAGGATATACGTTGCCCGGTTTCCAGCTGCAACTGAAGGCTTCGTATTATCCTCTCCATAATCTGAAGATAGAGGGTGGGGCGCATTCCATCTGGTTTTGGGGCACAACGCGCTATCCGGCTTTTGCTTATAAGGACATGGCAAAGTGGGAAGGGCAGGATTATGCCCATAACGTCCATGTATTGCCGTATTTCAGAGCAAATGTCAAGTTTTCGGAGAGCGTGAATTTCATTTTCGGAAATATTTTCGGAGGCGCGAATCATCGCTTGATAGAGCCTTTATATAACCACGAACTCAATCTTTCGTCCGACCCGGAGTCGGGTATTCAGTTGCTGTGCAATACAAAATGGATTAACTTCGACCTCTGGCTGGACTGGATTACGTACATATACGAGTTGGATACCCATCAGGAGTCTTTTGTGAGCGGCGTTTCGACGCGCTTTCTGGCAAATTCGCCCAAGTCGCCGTTTCACGTCTATTTTCCGGTGCAGGGATTGGTGCAGCACAGAGGCGGCGAGATTGATTTATATGTGGAGGAAGTGCAGACCGTAATGAATGGCGCGGCAGGGGCGGGGCTGACGTGGAATCCGAATCTTCGCGTACTCAAATATATAAATACGGAGTTTGATATTGCGGGATACATGTTGAATAATAATGCGTTATCGGATTTAAACCGCGGTAGCGGCTACTATGCGAAGCTGTCGCTTCAATTGCAGGAATTTAACGTCACGGCGTCGTATTGGCGTTGCAAGGATTTCATGACTGTCTTCGGAAGTCCGTTTTACGGCTCTGTTTCGACGAAGATTGAGGGCTTGAAATACAAAAGACCGCAGCTGTTTTATCTTAGCGCCGATTATGTGCATCAGCTCGGTAAGGGTTTTGTTTTCGGGGTCGAAGCCGAAGCGTATTTTTCGTTTGGCGGCAGCGCAGTCATGTCGGATGGAGGATTATATCAAGGCTCTGTTTACGGCGGAAATACAAATTATTCCTTTGGCGTTTACTTGCGCATGAGTCCTTCGTTTTT
Source organism: Tannerella sp. (assembly GCA_031289515.1). GTDB lineage: Bacteria > Bacteroidota > Bacteroidia > Bacteroidales > Tannerellaceae > Tannerella. The sequence goes on along the minus strand of JAITPH010000032.1, from coordinate 2,801 downwards.
GATAAAGCAATATTAGGAAGCGTAATACTGACGCGGTTTCAGAAATATTTCGAGGCTGTCGTCGGCGCTCAGACCGAATTTCTTTTTCAGGCGGTAACGAATACCGTGAACGGAGTCCAATTCAATCGAAAAACACTCGGCGACATCGTTTATTCCCATGCCGATAGCGAAGCAAATACAGTATTTGAGGTATAGAACGGTGATGTGACCGTCGTATCTGTCTTCCAGAAAGCCGATATACGAGTCGTTTATCTTTTCCAGATTCGGGGACAAGGTTTTTGAGCCATTCAAATATTTGTTTATCCGCTGTTTTATATCGTCTCTTATGACCAACAGTTTTTCTTTTTTGTCGCTTTGCCGGTTGTACATGTCTTCTTCGTATTCGGCTATTTTATTAGAATAAAACTCCACTTGCCTGTCGAGTTCGAGCTTTTCCGCTTCCAATTGCTCCAATTCCTTGCTTTTGCCCATAAGTTCCAATTCTTTCAGGTGAAAATCCGAGAGCACCTCGTATTTTTCAAGCAGGGCTTTTTCGGTTTGCTCGTTTTTGAGTTTGAGTTTGAGTTTGGCGTCGTCGTTAGCTTTCTTTTCGAGTTTGGCGCTTTGTTCCATGTTTTTATGTTTGGCAAACAGCATGAGCAGTAGTAAAATCGTGGTTACAGCCAGCAGAAGGCATATTATCGCAATAAAGGAAGCCCTCTTTTTGTGGTAATCGTTTTTCGCTTTCAATTTTGCTACTTCGGCTTCGTTTATGTATGAAAGAAACTCTAATTCAAGGGTTTTTATTTCATTGTTGCGCATCTCAAGTTTGTATTTGTTTTTCAGTTCTTCGTAGATGAAAGCCTGTTTGTAGTCGTCTTTTACTGCGCTTATCCGGCTCAGCAGGTCGTAGTTGTCTACATAAATCTGTTGATAGCCGAAATATCTGAAATCGTCTAACAGTCTGTTTGTTGCAATAGCTTTTTCTTCGGATTGCCGGATGTTGTTTTTTGAGAAGTCAATCAGCGATTCGATGTATGAAATGCGGATGTTGACCAGCGGGTTGTTCAGTTTCGACGCAAGAAGGCGGGCTTTCGTCATGTAGCTGTTTATCAGCGCCGAATCAGGGTTTCCGCGCTTTGTCTCGTATTCTATCGCGTCGGTGTACGCCAGATTTGCATACGTATCCATTCCGGTATTATCCAAAATGCCTGATTCATACATGTCTATAACTCTTTTTTCGTAGAAAAGGATAGAATCGAGCAGGTTTTCGTCGTTGTTGTAGTCGTAGCTTATGCGGTTGAAGATGGCGTGCAGTCCGTTTATCAGGAAGTTCATTCTCCGGTCGTTCATCATATTTTCGTTCATTTCCACCACTTTAGTCAATATGGTATTAATCGATGCGGTATCGCTCCTCTGCGCGGCTTCGTCGGTAAGCGCCATTATGATATTCAGAATAATTTGAGATTTGTCGCCCAACAGCTCGTAGTAATGAAGGGCTTGGAAGAAATGGCTGAAACCGTCTTTGCTGTTCTCCGGCTCGCAAGCGACGGTGTAAGCTCCTCTCAGATAGTGATAAACGGCAAGTTGACGCATATCCTTGTTGTCGTCCAGATAAAGTTTGGCGGAATCAAGGTAGGCTAACGCGTGCCTGTTCTCGCCGTGACTTATCTCGTTATGAGCTAAAGTGCAATAACTGAAGAATATGACATCGTTGTTTGACGCCTTCATGCCTTGATTGAGCAGATAAGACAATATCTTCGTCTGACCTTCAACGTCATATTGAAGGTAGCCTATTTTGTTTTCTTCGGCTATTTCCTTTTTCTTGTCGACGGAGATGTTTTGATTTATAAGGCTGTAAACAGAATCCGTCGTTTGCGAGTAAGAAGCTATAAAAACAATGAAATTAAACAATAACAAAGTCGCTTTTCTCATATTTTCTTCGTAAGCATAAGTCTTGTAAATGATTTATATTAAAGATAATACGTTATTAAGTCGGCGAAGGTAGACGTTCAGGTCGTCGTTGTTGTCGAGGCCGAACTTTTTCTTCAGCCGGTAGCGCACCATGTGGACGGAGGATTGTTCGATTGAGAAACATTCGGAAACCTCGCCGATCTCCATTCCTATTGCAAAGCAGATGCAGTATTTAATGTACAAAACAGAAAGATTGCCGTTGTACGATGTTTTCAGCGTCGAAATATATTGTCCGTCTATCTGGTTCAATTGTTCGATATATTCTGTTTTTTTGCGTAGCTTTTTGTTTATCAGTTTCGTAATGTCTTCAATGATAAGATTTTTGAGCGGGTCTTCATTTTTGATTTGTTCCTGTTTTATATCATTGTTGCGTTCGTATTCGTTGATGCGTTGCGTATACGCATCTATCAGATTGTCCAAAGTTTTCTTGTCTTTGAGCAGTTGTTCCATAGCCTTGTTCTTGCCTTCGAGTTCGATTTCCTTCAGGCGGTAGTCCGACAAGACTTCGTACTTTTCCAATTGCGCTTTGACGGCTTGTTCTTCCTTTATCTTCAGATTCAGTTCTGTTTCTCCTTTTTCGGCTTTGATGAGAGCAGAGCGACGTTCAATGCTTTTTTTGACGTTGTAAAACCATAACCACAGAAGGACGATGATGGTAACGAGCAGAATAGCTACTATTATCAGCATACTTGTAGATTTCAGCTGATTGGCGTTGAGCAACTTCAGCTGTTCGATTTTTCTGATCTCTTTTTCCGTATTATACAGATATTCAATCTCTCCGGTTTCGATATTGCGCATCTTGAGTTTCAGATTGTTTTTCACGATGTTGTATTCAAGGGCGTTCTTGA
>JAITPH010000031.1 GCA_031289515.1 Tannerella sp. | reverse complement strand
CCATCAATTATTGAGATAACATGACTGCAAAACAAACGTTCCAGTATGGCTATCCCTCAAACAACAAGGGCTGAACTTCTACAAGTTCAGCCCTTGCCGTTTCTTTTTGTCCCAAAGTTTTGACACGTTTCCCAAACGGACGGAAAACAATAACCCGTCAATTTTTTTCGGGACACCGCCATGACGTCAATCGTCGGCGGTAGGGAAGGCGGTTATCCTTAGACGCGCAGCGCCCATCGGTACTAATGTTATGTCGTATGACTGGGCGGATTTCGGGGCGTCTTCGTATGGCAATACTCCGCACAGACCGTATCCGTCGATTTGCCAGCCGGGAACTGTTCTGCCTTTTGCCTTAAATTCAAAGGGGACGTTTTCGAGGGTGAACGGATTACGGTCCGTATGCCACGTTTTATGCTCTATCGTTATCGGACTGTTTACGGATAAAGCGTAGTTCCACGGACTTGCAGGATATATCTCGAAGGATGGCCATGCCGCCTCGTCCGCACCTTCCTGCCACTTCGAGTCGCCGATGGCTGTTTGCCGACTGCCCATTTTCCGGTATTCTTCTTCTATCTTGAGGGATAGCGTCAGAGGCCCGTAATCCACGCTGACGCTGTTTTTATTGACTTGCCAGCGGCGGATGGAAAAGTCCATCGGAAGCTGCAACTCGACTACGTCGCCCGATTTCCATTCTCTCCGGATTTGCGCGTAATGGCCGCTTGCGGCTTCTTTCGCTATTTGACGGCCGTTGATGTGGATTGATGCGCCCTTGCACCATGTCGGGATTCTGAGATAGAACGGAAAAGTCACGTCGGCAGGCGTTTCTATCGTGAAACGGATTGCGCTTTCAAAGGGATAGAATGTCTCTTCGGAGATGGATATTTCAGTTCCGTCGGCTACTTTCAGCACGGCTTTGCAGGCGTTGAAGAGGACGGCGGCCGCGCCGTTGTCCGGAGTGGCGAGTATCAGATGCTCAGTATAGTAAGGCAGTCCGAAGCCGTGATTATGCTGGCAACAGCGGCTGCTGAACGGATTCATGGCAAGGAACGGACCGCGGTTGTCGATGCCGGGATGATGGTTTTCCGAGTCGCTTACGACGTGATTCGGGCTTGTTATGTAGCGCAGCGATCTGTAATCGGGCATTACCGACGCCGGATAGCTGTTGAAGGCCACGTCTTCGCAGTTTTCAGCCCAGTAAGGGTCGCCTGTAATCAAAAGCATTATTTCGTCGGACGACATTTGCTCTACGAAACCGCACGTTTCCGTGCCTTGCCGCGGGTCGAAAAATCCTGTGCGGGCGTTCTCGTCAGCGCCGAACATGCCTCCCGGAACTTGCCCGAACGCCCGCCTGACGAGGCTTTGCACGTTATAGCTTGCCCGCAGCATTGCAGAGTCTTTCGTAAACATGTAATAGGTAGCAGGCTCGCGGAAACATTGCGCCACGTTGACGTTGTGCCAGTTGGGCAATTGGGTCGATTTCGTCCAGTCGGCCGTATTGCGGTGGATTTTGTCGGCCAGCGCCAGCAGATTCCGGTCGCCTGTTTGATTGAAAAGCCATGCCACGCTCCAGAGATTGTCGCCTCCGCGACTGTTTTCCCAGTAGCTGGAAAGGAAATCCTCGTCGGGTACGGTGAGCAGAAAATCGCAATACCTGCTCATAAAGTCAATGGCTCTCGGATCTGCGGAGTATTCGTAGTATGACTGCATTATCCACAGGACAAGCATGTTTGGCCAGAAATCCTGCTTGCCGTTGTTCCGGATGACGGGGCCGAAATTTCCGTCCTGTCGCTGGCTTTCCATAATGTGTTCGATCCAGAAGAAAGTCTCCCTGATCATGGCGGAATCGCCTGTGATGTATGCCAGATTGCCGTATCCGCGCAGCCAGTACGGAACTTCTTCCCAGCCCCATTTGCCGCCGGTTGTCAGCCAGGCGTTGTCGTCTTTCTGTAGCCATGCGCTTATTTCGCCCAGATGTCCGTTCAGACCGTCGCGCTGCAACTGTATTTGCGTCTTGAGCCATCCTTCGGGACGGATGCTTCCGGCGGGTAGCTTGATGAATTGTTGAGGCTGGAGCGGCAGGCGGTTACTCGTGTAATTGACGTTGTACTCCGATGTCGGCAGCCGTTTCAGGAATGTTACTTCCGTGTCTTTGGCGTTTTGACAGGAGAGGATTGGGAGGAGGAGAAAAGGGAGAAATTTAAGGAGGTAACTGGCTCTCCTTTTGTTGTTGCTTTGAGATGATGTTGCTTTGTACATAAGTTCCGGTATTAAAGTGTGAATTATGCTGCAAAGGAATGAAATTTTTCGCAGAAAGGCGCTCTGAAATTCGCCAAAAATATATATAAATTCGCCAAATTATGATTAGTTGCAAAAAAACATGTATATTTGCATAATTTCAAAGAAACAATTTATCGTATAAGTATGAGAAAGATTTGTATGCTAATAATGCTATTTGCCCTGCTTGCGAAGGTCGCGGGTCAAATATCGGACGGATACACGCTTGACGCGATACAGGACAGCATCGACAGGCAGCTGACCGTATATCCGCAGGAGAAAATTCACCTTCACACAGACCGGAATATCTACGTTCCGGGCGAGAGAATATGGTTTAAGGCGTATGTCGCGGATGCCTTGATGCACCTGACGCCGACTTACAGCCGCTATGTATACGTCGAGTTGATAAATTCGGGGGATTCGCTTGTCGATCGCGTGATGATTCGGCAGGGCGACGACGATATGTTTCACGGTAATCTGTTTCTTTCCGAACTTGTTCCCGAAGGAGATTATACCTTACGCGCCTATACCCGCTACATGGAGAATCGGGGCGAGGATTATTTTTTCAGAAAAACGATACATATAGGAAAGCTGCAATCAGGCGACGAGAGCAAGGAAAACAGGAAAAAGAAGAACCGTGCGAAGACGGATTATGACGTGTCGTTTTATCCCGAAGGCGGCAATCTGATAGAAAACACGTTTTGCAAAATCGCTTTCAAGGCTCTTAACAGCAACGGTCTGCCGGAAGAAATAACCGGCGAGATTGTCGATTCCGAAGGAACTTATATCAATACCGTAAAAACGTTTCATTCCGGGATGGGCTATTTTGCCGTTTCCACCCGGAAAGGAATGGAGTATTTTCTGAATTGCAGGAACAGAAGCGGCGTCGAAAAGCGATTTAAACTGCCTGAGATTAGGGATACCTATTCATTGGTCTCTGTCCGGCGCAACAGCAAGCATTTCGTGACGGTAAGAAAACCCCCGGAAAGCCCGGCGCAGCATCTCTATCTGCTTGTTCATTGCAGGGGAATGGCGCTGTACTTTGCTTCGTGGAACGAGGAGCGCGAATCCGTTTCGTTTTCGGAAGACATGCTTCCGCCCGGCGTGATACAGATTCTTCTGTTCGACGGCGATATGAATCCCCTGAGCGAGCGATTGATTTTCAACAAGAGCCTTGACGACGCGAATCTCGTTTATTCGACCGACAAGACCGAATATAAAAAACGCGAAAAAGTGCTGTCCGAAATTTATCTGACCGACGATGACGGCTTTCCGTCGAGCGGTAATTTATCGGTCGCCATAACCGACGACCGTGACGTCGCAATAGATTCGCTTACGACGATTTGTTCGAGCTTGTTGCTTTCGTCCGAGCTTAGGGGTCATATCGAATCGCCTGCCTTTTATCTTCAGAACAGCGATACGGCCGAAATTGCGCTCGACCTGCTGATGATGACGCACGGATGGCGAAGATATGACATCCCCGAAGCAATCAAGGGAAAAGTCGAGGAACCGGAATTGAAGTATGAAGCAACGCAAGATATTTCGGGAACGGTCAAGAGTCTGATGTTGGGCAAACCGGTCGTAAACGGCGAGGTGTCGCTCTTTTCGCTGGACGGCGCTTTCGGACAGACGACGACAAATTCCCTGGGATTTTTTATTTTTCACGGCTTCGACTTCCCCGACAGCACGAACTTCTTCATACAGGCTAAAAGCGAAAAGGGAAGCAATCGCGTGGAACTGCTCGTGAAAGAGACGACATATCCTCCGCTTAAACATATACCGGATCATGATTTTCAGGATTATGCGGATTTGCCCGACGAAACGAAAGGCGATTTCATCAAAAAAGCCGAACAGCGGGCGAGGTACGACGACGATATGCGCATAATCAACCTCGCCGAGGTGGTCGTCGTCGCCAAACGTGTGGAAAAGAAAGACGAAGCGAGGCTCAACTATTGGGCAAATTCAAGCTCGGACGCTACGATGTACAGGGAAGATATCGAAAGGATGCACGTTCACAACGTCACCACTCTGCTTTACTCGTTTGCAGGGATAAGGGTTGGCGGTAACGGATCGATTTCGATTCGGGGCGCCGACGGGCCTCCGCTTATTCTTATAGACGGCGTTTCGATGGAGTGGCCGGACAATGCGAGTTCCGTCTTCGATTCGCCGCTGGAGTATGTCAGTATCGAGGATGTTGAAACCATCGACGTCTTTAAGGGCGCAAGCGCCGCCATCTTCGGAATGCGCGGCGGAAACGGAGCCATAAGCATAACGACACGTCGCGGAGGCTCGTCCGATTATACGCCGAGTGCGTTCAACTACGCCTCGCTCTCGCCGCTGGGCTATCAGAAACCGGTCGAATTTTACTCGCCGAAATACGACACTCCCGCAGCCGTGAATCTGGGAATCCCCGATTACCGCACGACAATCTACTGGAAACCGGACATAACCGTTTCGGACGAAGGCAAGGCTTCGTTTGAATTTTATACTTCCGACTTCCCGACGACGTATTCCGTCGTTATCGAGGGGCTTTCGTCCGGCGGCGGCATCATCCGCAAAGTCGAACGGATAGAAGTGAAATGACTTTATGCAGGCTCGACGCCCTGTTCGGCTAAAAGCCGGAGCGCAACGTCGCGGAGCTTGAATTTCTGTATCTTTCCGCTGCCGGTCATTGGAAAGTCGTCGACGAAAAATACGTATTTCGGTATTTTGTGACGCGCTATTTTGCCCCGGCAGAAGTCTTTTACGACGTCTTCCGTAATCGCCGTTTCCTCTTTCCGGATGACGAAAGCGCCTACTTCCTCGCCGTATTTTTTGGAAGGCACGGCTGCTACCTGAACGTCTTTTACTCCTTCGAGATGATACAGGAACTCCTCTATTTCGCGGGGATAGATATTTTCGCCTCCACGGATTATCATGTCTTTGATACGGCCTGTGATTCGATAGTAACCGCGTTCGTCCTTTATGCCGAGATCGCCCGAATGAAGCCAGCCGTTTTCGTCAATGACTTCGGCGGTAGCTTCGGGGTTTTTATAATATCCTTTCATCACGAGGTATCCGCGGCAGCACATTTCGCCCTGCGTTCCGGGCGGACATTCCACGCCTGTTTCGGGGTCGATCACGGCGACTTCGGTGAGCGGATAGTCGCGGCCGACCGTTGTGCACCGGTCTTCAAACGAATCTTCAAGGATGGAATGCGTCATGCCGGGAGACGACTCCGTCAGTCCGTAAACGCTTGTAATATGTGTAATGTGCATCCTGTCGGTCACCGCCCGCATGACTTCGATCGGGCAAAGCGAGCCTGCCATGATGCCTGTCCTGAGCGACGTCAGGTCGAACATGTCAAACATGGGATGATTCATCTCGGCGATGAACATCGTAGGCACGCCGTACAGGGCGGTACATCTTTCCTTGTGAATGGACGCAAGCACGACGAGCGGGTCGAACTTTTCCACCATCACCTGCATACATCCGTGCGTGAGTACGTTCATCGACGCCAGAACGACGCCGAAACAGTGAAACAGAGGCACGCAGCAGCAAAGCCTGTCGTCGGCCGTGAAACCCATTCCGTCGCCGGTGAAGACGCCGTTGTTGACTATGTTGTGGTGCGTCAGCATCACTCCTTTGGGAAATCCTGTCGTGCCGGACGTGTATTGCATGTTGACGACGTCCATGCAGTCGACTTTGCTTTTGGCGTTTTCGAGTTCTTCGCCGTCAACGTTTTCGCCGAGCAGCAGTATTTCGGAAGTGTTGTACATGCCGCGGTATTTCTCCTGACCGATATAGACGACGTTTCGCAGTTCGGGAAAACGCTCGCTGCGCATGTAGCTGCGCTGGTGTTCCCTGAGTTCGGGAAGCATGGCGTAGACCATGTCGATATAACTGCTGTCGAAGACGCCGTCGGTGATGCACAGCGTCTGAATATCGGAATCTTTCACGAGAAATTCCAGCTCGTTCTGCTTGTAGTTCGTGTTCACGGTCACCAGAACTGCGCCTATTTTCGCGCCTGCATAGAGAAATGTAAGCCAGTCGGGAACGTTTGTCGCCCAGATGCCTATGTGTGTGCCGTATTTTATTCCGATCGAGAGCAGGCCTTTTGCCATGTCGTCCACGCGACGGTTGAACTGTTCCCATGTAAAGCGCAGGTCGCGGTCGGAATAGACGAGAAATTCGCGGTCGGGCGTTGTCGCAGCCCAGTATTCGAGCCAGTCGCCGATGGTGCGGTCGCTTAATTTTATTTCTTCAGCCATACTAATAGGGTGTGTAGATTACGCCGAGTATTTTGGCAGGCAGGTCGTTGCCTGCATGGACGTGGTGAGCCACGATGGAATCGTAATAGATGCTGTCGCCGCAGTCAAGCAGATAGGTGTTCTTGCCGTAGTTTATCTCTACGGCGCCTTCGACGACGTAGATAAATTCTTCGCCTTCGTGGGAAGAAAACGTGAAATCCGCGTCTTTCGACGGTTGCACGTCTATCAGAAACGGCTCCATGTGCCTGCCCGACTTGTCGTGCGACAGGGCGTGATACGACATGTATTTGCGGTTCGTCGCGGCATTGTTCGTGAAGCCGATGCCCTCGTCGCCGATGTCGTCCTGTTGGCGGTGAATGACTGGACCAAGCTCTTGCTGGTCGTCGAGAAACGTGCCGAGTCTCACGCCGAGCGTCCGCGCAATCTTGATCAGCGGTGCGAGCGACGGAAAATCCTCGTTGCTTTCGATTCTCGAAATCTGCTCCGCGTTTAAACCGGAGCGTTCTGCCATCTCGTCGACGGAGATGTTTTTCAGTTCCCGGAACTTCCGGATCTTCTCTCCTATAATCTTATTTGTTTTCATTGAATATTGAATTTTTCTTACGATTTCATACTTTTCGCGGCAAAAATAGCTATTATTTTTATTATACGGCAAAAAAACAGGATAAATCTTTCAAATACGGTAAAAAAAGTTGTAACTTTGCGGAATAAAGGAACGTATTATGGCTACAACAGACTTTGTTAAAGAGATAAACAGAATGCGGAGCGAAAAGAACGCGATTGTTCTTGCGCATTACTATCAGACGCCGGAAATTCAGGATATAGCGGACTGTGTCGGCGACAGTCTGGCTCTGGCTCAGTGGGCCGCCAAGACAGATGCCGGTATGATTGTACTTTGCGGAGTGCATTTCATGGGCGAAACGGCAAAAATTCTTTCTCCCGAAAAGAAAGTCCTTATTCCCGACCCGAATGCAGGCTGTTCGCTTGCCGACAGTTGCCCTGCCGACCGTTTCGCAGAGTTTGTCGGTGCGCATCCCGACTACGAGGTCATCTCCTACGTGAATACCTCGGCGGCGGTGAAGGCTCTGACGGACGTGGTGGTCACCTCGACCAACGCCCGCAGGATTGTGGAAACGTTTCCCGCGGATGCAAAACTGATTTTCGGACCGGACAGGAATCTGGGGAACTACATCAACAGCGTTACAGGGCGTAAAATGTTGCTTTGGGACGGCGCATGTCACGTGCACGAGCAGTTTTCGCTCGAAAAGATACTTAAACTCATGGACGTCTATCCCCAAGCCGAATTGCTTGCCCATCCGGAATGCAGGCAGCCTGTTTTGGCGATAGCCGGTTTTGTCGGCTCCACGTCGTCGCTGTTGAGCTATTCGGCGCGTTCGCAGAAAAAGGAGTTTATCGTAGCCACCGAAAGCGGAATAATTCACGAGATGCGCAGGCAAAGTCCGGATAAGACATTCATTCCCGCGCCGCCGAACGACAGCACATGCGCCTGCAACGAATGCAGTTTCATGCGTCTCAACACGATGGAAAAGCTCTACCTTTGCCTGCGCGACGAATCGCCCGAAATAACCGTAGACCCCGCAATCCGCGAAAAAGCCGTCAAACCCATCCGGCGAATGCTCGAACTGTCGCTGTAATCCGTTGAAAGTATGTCAAAAGCTTCTGCGCAATGACGCAAGCGCAGACGGCAAGCGCAGGAATGCATCCTGAATTTGAATCGGTCGCATTCCTGACGGAATGCGTTGCCGTAGGCATATATCATTTTCTACCGAGCGATACATTCCTGACGGAATGTATAGGATAGTATTGCAAATAATAATTTTTTTATCGAAAAATATTTGTTTATATGATTTAAACAGTCTACTTTTGCAGGCAATTAAAAAAAAATGGTATGAACGATTTCCCCATAAACAGCAAATGCTATCGGCTTCTTTCTCTCCCAAACGTGAAAGAAGATATGAATGTCGTTTTCCACCACGAACGAGAAAAAACATTAAGGGGGGGGGTAAATTCCTAACCATCAAACTTTTATCGGCGCAATGCTCCCTGTTTCCGTCGGAGGCAAGCGCGCCGCATTCTTCAGTTGCTTTAGCAAAATTTTCCCACCGGTACGGCTTTTTTTATGTCCGCCGCCGAACAGCCATCCCCTGTAAAACCGTCGTAACCCAGCCGCCGGACAGCGGGAGACTTCTCACACCTGTTGAAACCCAGCCGCCGAATAGCGGAAGACTTCCCACACCTGTTGTAATCCAGCCGCCGAATAGCGGAAGACTTCCCACACCTGTTGTAATCCAGCCGCCGAATAGCGGGAGGCTTTCCTCACCTGTCGTAACCCAGCCGCCGAATGGCGGGAGACTTTCCTCGCCTGTTGTAACCCTGTCACCGAACGGCGGGAGACTTTCCACACCTGTTGAAACCCAGCCGCCGAATAAGCGCCCCTTCCGTCATGTCGACGTGACAATCACCGCACGTCATTGCAAGACCGTCCTTTTTGGGCGTAGCGTCCGCGTGTCCGTCATTGCGAGGAACGAAGCAATCCGGAAAATTATGTCAAACTATATATA
>JAITPH010000251.1 GCA_031289515.1 Tannerella sp. | reverse complement strand
CAGACTGCTCTTTATTGGCTTAGCTTTTCCGGGTTTCGTTATTATAAGGAAGTTACTAAACGAGTTTGGCAAAAAAGAAGAATGACGAAACGAAACCGCTGCGCTTGCCGTCTGCGCTTGCCGTCATTGCGAGGAACGAAGCAATCCAGCGCCCTGTATATCTCTGGATTGCTTCGTTCCTAGCAATGACGGCAAGCGCAGACGGCAAAGCGCAGAAGTTTCTTTCGTCATTTTTCCTGTTTGCCAAACTCGTTTAGTAATTTCCTCGCAATGACGACCGTCAATCTCAATTGTCCATTGAATACAGCTATCCGTCATTGCGGCAGTACAAACAGTATGGCAGGACAAGACAGCAACTTTTGACTTGCAACTTTCAACTCCCAACTCGCATCTTTCAATTTTCAACTGAAAGTTCGACTTTAACCGGATAGTGGTCGGAAATAGTGCGCACATCAGCCTGCGTAGAGAAGGCGCCGTCAGGGAAGCCGGTTGCCGAATCGCCGCGAGGCGTCCGGTAGCAGTCCGTCAATATGCCGTATCGGGCTACCTTAAAACCGGCGGTTACGAAAATATGGTCAATACGGCTGCTTGTAGCCACGCTATAATCGAAATTATTGAACGTGCCGTTGAGGGCAAAGCGCACCGTCGCCTTCTCGTAAGTATCGTAAAGGAAGTCGGAGCCGGCAAGAATACGGTAGCTTTCGTTCGTCTGGTCTACATTGAAATCGCCCGTCAGGACGACCGCCGACCGTCCGCACATTTCCCTTATCTTCTCCAGAATAAGGCGGGCGCTCTGTTTGCGGGCTTCCACTCCGATATGGTCGAAGTGAACGTTGAAAAACCATACCGTTTTGTCCGTTTTGATGTCCGTAAACAGTCCCCACGTACAGATACGCGGCAACGCGGCATCCCAGCCCTTGTTTGGACGGCCGGTATCTTCCGAAAGCCAGAACGTACCCGATTTCTCCAGCCGGAAGCGGTCTTTTTTATAGAAAACCGGGACATATTCGCCCTTCGTCAAGCCGTCGTCGCGACCGACACCGATGTAATCATATCCCGGAAGTCCGGCGACGAGGTCTTCGACCTGATTGTGAAGCGCCTCCTGAGCGCCGAAAATGTCGAAACCGTTAAACAGTATTTGCTGCGTCAGGAGCGGACAGCGTCGCGTCCAGCCGTTTCCTTTTGCCCTGTCGCCCGTGTTGTCGTAACGGATATTGTACGAGCCTACCGTAAACTCTTGCGCGTTCAGGGCGAAAACGGCAAGACAAAAGGCAATGAGTGATAAAACTTTTCTTTTCATACGATTAAATATTAACAGTAAATAAATTGACTGCAAATATAGTCGGATTTCCCGAAAGTTCACTACCTTTGCGGAAAAATAATATAAAAAGACAGTAAAAATGAGCAAATTCAAAAAGTTGAGACAGCTGAAAATCGGGAATTACTTCAGAGAGTTGTCCGTAGTCATTATCGGCATTGCAGTAACCCTGTATGCAAGCGACGCCATCACCGGCGCAAAGGAAAAAGAAGGAATGAATATACAGATGAATGACATTTATGCGGAACTGGAATTTAACCTGTTTATAATCGACCGGCTGACTCCTCACTTTGACGGCGTCGATTCACTCAAGGAATATCTGCGGAAAGACTATAAAAATCCGGGACAGGGTTATGCCGACAGTCTCCGTAATTATATTCACGTAGTAGGTCAGACACATTCGTTTTTGTATAAGAAAGGAGCATACGAGATGTTTCTCAACAGTGGCTCGGCAAAACTTTTTGAGGACAAAACCCTGTTGTCCGGCATTACCGAATGCTATGCCATGATGGAAATGGCAAAGGAAAGCGTTGATCGGGACATGAGTTTGAAAATGGACATGATACGAAAGCTATACGATTATGATACGGAAGCGGTTGTGGATGAAGATATGGATTTGAAACGCCCAATGTATCGAAGTTTATATAATTATTACATGGTTTCTACGGGAGGAGGAGGAGAAAGCCTGAAAAATGCAAAAGAATCAATTGAAAAGGCGCTTGCCCAAAGAATTGCAGGCAAGAAAAAAGGCTGACCGAAAAGAATCGGCCAACCTTCCAAAATATCGATGAAATTAAGTAGAATTGTTAGTCTACATTCAGAGTGATGCGTTTGAACGCTGTTACCGTCAGTTCCTTGTCCTGCGATTTGAGATACTGGTCGATAGTCAGTTTCGCATCTTTCACAAATTCCTGTTGCAAAAGGGTATTTTCCTTGTAATACTTCTGCAAGGCGCCTTCGGCTATTCTGTCCAGGATATTTTCCGGTTTGCCTGCCTGACGCGCTTTGTCGCGGGCTATTTCCATTTCCGAATCGATTACGCTTTGCGGAACGTCTGCCGGAACGATAGCTACCGGATTCATAGCTGCCACCTGCATGGCTACGTCGCGGGCCGTCTGGCGTTCGAGCGTCTTGTTGAACGCTACGACAGTCGCAAGTTTGTTGCCCGAATGTATATATGAGATAGTAGAAGCGCCGGTTACAAATTCGTAGAAGCCGAGTTCCATCTTTTCGCCTGTTACGCCGATGCGGTCGGTGATATGTTCTTCGACAGAGCGTCCGTCGTCGAGTTTCAGCGCGAGCAGTTCTTCTTTGTTTGCCGGTTTGGCGATGATTGCCGCATCGAGGAACGTGCGCGTCATTGCTACGAACTCGGCGTTCTTGGCGACGAAGTCGGTTTCGCACTTAACGGCTACTATTGCGGCAAAGTCACCGTTTTCAGCCGCCAGCACGCATCCTTCGGACGCTTCGCGGTCGGAACGCTTGGCTGCTACGGCCTGTCCTTTTTTGCGAATTATTTCCATCGCTTTTTCAAAATCGCTACCGGCTTCTTCGAGAGCATTCTTGCAATCCATCATTCCGGCTCCACTCATTTTGCGCAAGTGGGTTATATCTGCCATTGTTACTGCCATGTTATATTCAGTTTTTATTGTTTGTAATTATTCTTCATCATCGGGAGAGGCGGTTTCTTCCCTGTCATTTTCGACGTCGGCGACTGCTTCTCCTGTTTTTCTGGCGCGCATTTTGCGTTCGCGTCTGGGAGCTGCTTCCGCACCTTCGCCGCTTTCTTCCTTGTTGGCGCGTTCGGCTTTGCCTTCCTGCAATCCTTCCTGAACAGC
>JAITPH010000225.1 GCA_031289515.1 Tannerella sp. | reverse complement strand
TATTTCTTCGGGTTTTTCCGTCGGCGCTTCTGCCGGTTTTTCGGCGGCTTCTACGTCTTTAGTTTTCTTTGCGGGAGCCTCTGCCGTCGCTGCCGCAACTGCCTTCGCACCCGATGTTTTACTGCGCGAACGGCGAGTCTTGCTTGTTGCCTTCTTCGTATCTTTCAACATGTTTTCGTTGAAATCAACGAGTTCTATAAAGCACATTGCTGCATTGTCTCCCAGACGATAACCGGTCTTGAGGATACGTGTATAACCGCCCGGACGGTCGCCGACCTTTTCCGAAACGGTGTTAAACAGTTCTTTGACCGCTTCCTTGTCCTGCAAAGAAGAGAAAACTGTTCGACGTGAATGCGTTGTATTTTCCCTCGACTTTGTAATCAGAGGCTCTACATATTTACGCAATGACTTTGCTTTTGCAGTAGTCGTAAAAATACGTTTGTGCAAAATTAATGATGATGCCATATTAGAAAGCATCGCCTCACGATGTGAGTTTGTCCGACCTAAATGGTTTATTTTCTTATTGTGTCTCATCGTTACTCTTTATCTAATTTATATTTTGAAATATCCATGCCAAATGACAAATGTAATCCCTCGAGCAGTTCATCAAGCTCGGTAAGAGATTTCTTTCCGAAATTTCGGAACTTCAACAAGTCGTTCTTGTTATAATGAACTAGTTCGCCTAATGTTTCGACGTCTGCCGCCTTCAAACAGTTCAATGCACGAACCGAAAGGTCCATATCTGCGAGTTTAGTCTTGAGCAACTGACGCATGTGAAGTATTTCTTCGTCAAATTCTTCGTTATTATCAGGCTCGACTGTTTCGACAGCTATCTTATCATCGGAGAAGAGCATAAAATGATAAATCAATATCTTTGCTGCTTCCTTCAGCGCTTCTTTAGGATGAACCGAGCCGTCCGTCGAAATTTCGATTATCAACTTCTCATAGTCCGTTTTCTGTTCAACGCGATAATTATCAATCGTATATTTCACGTTACGAATCGGAGTATAGATAGAGTCGATAGGAATGACCTGCACGTCGGGCGAGGGTTCATGCTCTTCGGCGGGCACGTAGCCACGACCCTTGTTGATTGTCAGTTCAATCGCGAAAGAAGAGCCGGGCTCGAGGTGACAAATTTCGAGTTCCGGATTGAGTATTTCAAATCCTCCCCCTAACTGTCTGCCTATATCGCCGGCTTTAAAAACTTCCTTTTTTGCAACCGAAACAGTCACCTTCTCTTCAACGTCTTCCATTTCGTCACTCTCGTATCTGAAACGTATCCGTTTCAAGTTCAGAATGATATTTGTCACGTCTTCGAGAACGCCTGGTATAGTTGCAAACTCGTGGTCTACCTTTTCAATTTTCACCGATGAGATGGCATATCCTTCCAACGAAGACAGGAGAATACGGCGCAGGGCATTACCTATGGTTATACCGTAGCCGGGTTCCAACGGACGAAATTCAAATTTCCCATAGAAATCGTCCGCTTCTAACATTAATACCTTTTCAGGTTTTTGGAATGCTAATATTGCCATAATCTGTTATTTAGAATACAATTCTACTATCAACTGTTCTTTTATATTCTCCGGAATGTCGGCTCTTTCGGGCAGATGCAGCAGCTTGCCGCATAAAGACGTTTGTTCCCACTCCATCCACGGATACTTACTGTGATTGAAGCCTGAAAGGGCTTCCGCTATCACTTCGAGAGATTTTGAACGCTCGCGCACTCCTATCAACTGTCCCGGTTTAACGGAATATGAAGGTATATTGACTGTGCTTCCATCGACTACAATATGACGATGAGAGACGAGTTGGCGCGCGGCGTCGCGGGTCGGAGCCAAGCCGAGACGGAACACTATGTTATCCAGCCTGCTTTCCAGTAACTGTAACAGTACTTCGCCGGTAATTCCTTTAGAACGCGACGCTTTCTCGAACATGTTTCTAAACTGTTTCTCCAAGACGCCATACGTATACTTTGCTTTTTGCTTCTCGCGTAACTGCGTGCCATACTCCGACGTTTTACGGCGTCGGTTTGCGCCATGTTGTCCCGGCGGGTAGTTTTTCTTCGACAATACTTTATCCGCGCCGAATATAGCCTCGCCAAAACTACGAGCAATCTTTGTTTTTGGACCTGTATATCTTGCCATTTTCTATTGTTTTTAAATTTTATGCGAATCTCAAACCGTGCAGCCGCGATTGCGAGAGGGCTTATGCAATCTTATTTACACTTCCTGGATTCATGTTTGTTATTAATTATACTCTTCTCCTTTTCGGCGGACGGCATCCGTTGTGCGGAAGCGGCGTTACATCTACGATTTCCGTCACTTCTATACCCGCGCTGTGGATAGTACGGACGGCCGATTCGCGTCCGTTGCCCGGTCCTTTGATGTAGACTTTCACCTTGCGAAGACCTAAATCAAACGCCACCTTAGCGCAATCCTGAGCAGCCATCTGGGCTGCGTAAGGGGTATTCTTCTTCGAGCTGCGGAAGCCCATTTTTCCGGCAGACGACCAACTTATCACTTGTCCGTCACTATTTGTGAGGGATACTATGATGTTATTAAATGACGAATGCACATGAGCTTCGCCATAAGCGTCCACTTTGACTTTTCTTTTCTTAGTTGCGACTGTTTTCTTTGCCATAATTCAATTATTATTTTGTAGCTTTTTTCTTGTTTGCAACAGTTTTCTTCTTTCCTCTGCGCGTACGGGCGTTATTTTTCGTACTTTGTCCTCTTACCGGCAACCCGATACGGTGACGCACGCCACGATAACATCCGATGTCCATCAAACGTTTGATATTCAACTGTATTTCTGAACGAAGGTCGCCTTCTACCTTGTATTCAGAACCTATAATCTCACGGATTTTAGCTGCCTGGTCATCTGTCCAGTCTTTCACTTTGATATCTCTGCTGATACCTGCTTTAGCTAAAATCATACTTGAGGCGCTGCGACCTATACCATAGATATATGTTAAAGCTATCTCGCCTCTCTTTTCCTGCGGCAAATCTACTCCGACTATTCTTATCGCCATAGTTACTTATTTGATATTTATTTATAATTCTCAATAAAACACTACCCCTGACGTACTTTGAACTTAGGGTTTTTCTTGTTAATCACGTACAAACGACCCTTTCTTCTGACTATCTTACAATCAGGGGTGCGTTTTTTCAAAGAAGCTCTTACTTTCATATTCCTTATATTTTTTTATTAATTTATTTATACCTGAACGCAATACGACCTTTCGTCAAATCATACGGAGACATTTCTACGCGAACTTTGTCGCCGGGGAGAATCTTGATATAGTGCATCCTCATCTTTCCCGAAATATGCGCCGTTATCTCGTGACCGTTTTCCAATTCGACACGAAACATAGCGTTTGATAATGCTTCGACGATTAATCCGTCCTGTTCTATTGCTGCCTGTTTAGCCATATAAAAATTTAAAAATCCTTTCCTACAATGCTTTCTACATAATCAAACGTAGATAATATCTGCGGTCCTCCGGGCTTTATTGCTATGCAATGCTCAAAGTGAGCGGAGCATTTCCGGTCTTTAGTCCGTACCGTCCAACCGTCCGATTCAAAAGCGACATTTTTACTGCCCTGATTAATCATCGGCTCGATACAGATACACATTCCGTTGACAAGCGCCCTTCCGCACCCTCGTCTTCCATAATTGGGGACTTCGGGGTCTTCGTGCATCTTGCGTCCGCAACCATGTCCGACAAGCTCGCGTACAACGGAGTAGTTATGAGCTTCGCAATACGTTTGCACTGCATGGCTTATGTCGCCTACCCTATTGCCTGCGACGGCTTTTTCTATTCCCTTATACAGCGATTCCTTTGTTGTAATCAACAATTTCTTAATTTCCTCCGAAACATTGCCTACGCAAAAAGTATAGGCGGAATCGCCGACAAAACCGTTCAATATTGTCCCGCAATCAATCGAAATAATATCTCCGTCTTTTAAGACTGCCTTATCCGAAGGTATACCGTGAACGACATTTTCGTTGACCGACGTGCAGATGGAGTTTGGAAAACCTCCGTATCCGAGAAACGCCGGTACGGCATGATGGTCGCGTATATACGATTCGGCTATCTTATCCAGTTGAAGGGTGGTAACTCCGGGCCTGATATGTTTTGCCAATTCTCCCAAAGTTTTACCCACGAGTTGATTTGCATCGCGCATCAACTCTATTTCTTCATCTGTCTTCAGATATATCATATTTTAATCAATATGCGGAAACTGCGCCTGCGCGCCCTTTTATCCTTCCGGATTTCAATAATCCGTCATAGTGACGCATCAACAAATGGCTCTCCACTTGTTGTAAAGTATCAAGGATAACGCCTACGAGGATAAGTAGCGACGTTCCGCCGAAAAACTGCGAGAATCCGATACTTACGCCTGCTATCCGGGCAAATGCGGGCAAAATAGCGACAATGGCGAGGAAGAAGGCGCCGGGCAGAGTTATTCTGTCCATGATTGCATCAAGATACTCTTTTGTCGCTTTTCCCGGTTTGATACCCGGAATAAAACCGTTATTTCGTTTCAGGTCGTCTGCCATTTGCGTCGGGTTTATCGTAATTGCGGTATAGAAATACGTAAATGCGATAATCAAAACCGCGAATACAAAATTATACCAGAAACCTGTATTATCCATGAAAGCCTGCCAGAATGCTCCGGCATTGCCGCCTTTTATCATTCCCACTACGGTAACCGGAATGAACATGATAGCTTGCGCAAAGATGATTGGCATCACGTTTGCCGCATTCACTTTCAGCGGTATGTACTGTCGCGCTCCGCCATACTGTTTGTTGCCGACAATACGCTTCGCATATTGCACCGGCACTTTTCGCGAGCCTTGTACAAGCATGATTGCGCCTGCAATGACGAATAGCAATGCCAGCATTTCGACGAGAAACATCACGAGACCGCCCGCCTGTTCGTTCATCCTTGAAGTAAATTCTTCGACGAGCGCCCGCGGCAAACGATTGATGATACCGATCATGATTATGAACGAGATACCGTTGCCTATGCCTTTATCGGTAATACGCTCGCCAAGCCAGAGTACGAACATACTGCCGGCAGCCATAATGATGATTGAATAGACCTTAAACCACATGCCCGAAGGGAGCGACGTTCCAACAGCCCCGCGCATCTGCTGATCGAGGTTTGTCAGATAGGCAAAGCCCTGAACTACAAGGATTATGACTGTCAGGTATCGCGTCATCTGGTTGATTTTCCTGCGTCCGCTTTCTCCTTCGCGCTGCATTTTCTGGAAAGACGGAACTACGATAGCCATCAACTGCATAACGATAGATGCAGAGATATACGGCATGATTCCCAACGCGAAAATGGAAGCATTGGAGAAAGCTCCTCCGGAGAACATATCAAGCAATGCCATCAGTCCGCCGCGCGTCTGAGCCGCGAGACCTGTCAAGTCTTTCGGGTCTATACCCGGTATTACCACGTAAGTTCCGAACAGATAGATAGATACGTAAAGCGCCGTAATAAGGATACGTTTACGGAGATCTTCTATCTTCCAAATATTTTTTATTGTATCGACTACTCTCATGATGATTTAGAGTTTTGTTACTGTTCCACCTGCTGCTGTAATCGCAGCTTCCGCCGCTTTTGAAAAAGCATGAGCCTCAACATCGATTTTCGCTGTCAACGCGCCTTTAGCAAGGATTTTGACTAATTGCGAGGAGGAAATAAAGCCTGCTTTTATCAGTTCGTCTACGCCGACAGATGAAAGATTTTTTTCTTCAGCCATCTTTTGGAGTGTAGAGAGATTAATTGCTTTATACTCAACACGATTAATGTTCTTGAAGCCAAACTTCGGCAAACGGCGTTGGAGAGGCATCTGACCGCCCTCGAAACCGATTTTGCTTTTGTATCCGGAACGTGCTTTAGCTCCCTTATGACCTCTTGTTGAGGTGCCGCCTAATCCCGATCCCGGTCCACGACCTATTCTTTTACGTGTTTTCGTAGAGCCTGCTGTCGGTTTTAAATTGGATAAATTCATATCGTATATTTTTTTTACTGTTATTTTTCTACGGAAACCAAATGTTTCACTTTCCTCACCATACCCTCTATTGAAGGGTTACACTCATGTTCGACGGTCTTGTGCATCTTGGTAAGACCAAGCGCGTCCAAAGTTCTTTTCTGGTCTTTAGGACTGCCGATACGGCTTTTTGTCTGTGTTATCTTTATTATTGCCATTATTAGTTCCTCCTTTTATTAACCTTTAAATACTTTTTCCATCGTTATACCTCTGTTTTGGGCTACCATATAAGGGCTTCTCATGTTATTGAGAGCTTCGAAAGTAGCTTTTACAAGGTTGTGCGGATTCGACGAGCCTTTGGATTTTGCAAGCACGTCTTTAACGCCTACGCTCTCAAGCACTGCACGCATGGCGCCGCCGGCTTTCACTCCGGTACCGGGCGAAGCGGGGCGAAGCAGTACTTCGGCGCCGCCGAACTTGGCTGTCTGTTCATGAGGTATTGTGCCTTTATAAACAGGTATCTTCACGAGATTCTTCTTGGCCGATTCAACTCCTTTTTCAATGGCTGTTGTTACTTCGCCTGCTTTTCCAAGCCCCCAGCCTATCACGCCGTCGCCGTTACCTACTACTACGATTGCGGCGAATGTGAATGTACGTCCGCCCTTCGTCACTTTTGTAACGCGGTTGATTGCTACTAATTTATCTTCTAATACTAAATCGTTTGTCGATTTAACTCTGTTGTTTATTGCCATTGTCATTAAAATTTAAGTCCACCGTTTCGTGCGGCGTCAGCCAATTCTTTAACTCTACCATGATACAAATAGCCGTTACGGTCGAAGACAACTGCCTGTATGCCGGCTGCCTGCGCGTTCTTTGCTATTTGTTCGCCTACTTTAGCCGCTACTTCCTTTTTAGGAGCTTTCTCGGCCAATTTCAACGACGAAGCGGCAGCTACCGTTTTGCCTTCGACGTCGTCTATCACTTGTGCATATATCTGCTTGTTGCTTCTGAAGACGGTCAAACGCGGACGCTCGGCCGTTCCGGAAATTTTGCCCCGGATACTCTTCTTAATCTTTATTCTTCTTATATCTTTCGTTACCATATTTTAATCATTTTACAGGGCTTTATTTAGCCGCAGATTTACCTGATTTTCTTCTGATCACTTCACCGACAAATTTAATACCTTTTCCTTTGTAAGGCTCAGGCATACGGAACGAGCGAATTTTCGCGCAAACTTGTCCAAGCAACTGCTTGTCGTACGACTGCAGGATAATCAGCGGGTTCTTGTTACGCTCGGACTTCGTTTCAAGCGTTATTTCTTTCGGCAATTCGAGATATATGTTGTGAGTATATCCGAGCGAAAGTTCAAGCACCTGACCGTTAGCCGATGCGCGATAGCCGACGCCCACCAGTTCCAATTCTTTCTTATAGCCGAGAGATACTCCGACTATCATGTTGTTTATCAATGAGCGATAAAGACCGTGCAGAGCGCGGTGTCTGATTTCATCCGTAGGTCTCTCGACGGTCAAAACGCCGTCCTTGATGTGCACCTTGATGTCCGGATTGACGGCTTGCAAAAGCTCGCCTTTGGCTCCTTTTACTGTTACAAGTCCGTCTTTTTCGGTTACTGCAACCCCTGACGGTATATTTATCGGTAGCTTTCCTATTCTTGACATATTACTTTCCTCCTTATTAATAGATAAAACATAATACTTCGCCTCCTATCTTCAATTCGCGCGCTTCCTTATCGGTCATCACGCCTCTCGAAGTAGAAAGAATAGCTATTCCCAAACCGTTCAACACGCGGGGTATATCTTTATATCCCGTGTATCTGCGCAAACCCGGACTTGAAACTCTTTGAAGTTTCTTTATCGCGTTCACCTTATTCACGGGGTCGTATTTTAGGGCTACCTTTATAGCGCCCTGCGGACCTTCTTCTACAAACTTGAAATTAAGTATGTAGCCTTTGTCGAAAAGGATTTTTGTAATCTCCTTTTTCAAGTTCGACGCCGGCACATCTACTATTCTGTGCCGCGCCTTGATTGCGTTTCGCAATCTTGTTAAATAATCTGCAATAGGATCTGTCATATTATTACTATTAAATTGATCCCGACTGTCGGGACAATATTTAATTAAACATTATATTTCATTTTTACCAGCTTGCCTTTTTCACGCCGGGTATAAGTCCTTGCGAGGCCATTTCGCGGAATTGAATACGCGAGACGCCGAAATGACGCATGTATCCTTTCGGACGACCGGTCAGTTTGCAACGGTTATGCAAACGTACAGGCGAAGCGTTCTTGGGTAAAGACTGAAGTTCTTCGTATTTACCTTCTGCTTTCAACCGTGCCCGTTTGGCTGAGTACTTTGCTACTAACTTGGCTCTTTTTACTTCGCGAGCCTTCATTGATTCTTTTGCCATATACTAATTCTTTTTTATATTCTTAAAGGGCAAACCAAACTCTCTGAGCAAGGCATAACCTTCTTCGTCTGCCTCGGCAGAGGTCACAAAGGTAATATTCATTCCCAAAATTTTGGTAATATTATCAATATTTATTTCCGGGAAGATTATTTGCTCCTGTATTCCAAGCGTATAATTACCGCGTCCATCAAGTTTGCTTCCGATACCTTTAAAGTCGCGGATACGCGGCAGAGCCACGCGAACGAGGCGTTCAAGGAACTCGTACATACGTTCATGGCGAAGTGTAACCATCACGCCGATAGGCATTTTACGACGGAGCTTGAAGTTTGAAATATCTTTCTTGGAATAGGTAGCCACAGCCTTTTGGCCGGTTATCGTCGTCAACTCGGCGATAGCGACGTCAATAATCTTCTTATCGGCGGTAGCTATACCCAAGCCTTGATTTATCACTATTTTCTCCAATACGGGTACTTGCATAACCGATTTATAACTAAATTCCTTTTTCAGGGCGGGAACGATGCGTTCCCTGTAATCCTGTTTCAATGTAGCTGTGCTCATTACTTCAATTCCTCCCCAGATCTTTTAGCATAACGTACTATTTTATCACTTTTACTCTTGCCGCCGGTAACAACTTTGCGTCCTACGCGCGTCGGTTTGCCTGACTTCGGGTCTACCGGATTCAAGTTCGAGATGTGTATGGACGCTTCGATTGTTTCTCTTCCGCCTTGCGGATTCTTTGCATTTGGCTTAGCATGTTTTGTCACCATGTTTATACCTTCGACGATGGCGCGTTTATCGTCGACGAGTACTTTGAGCACTCGTCCTGTCTTACCTCTATCTTCGCCGGCATTAACATAGACTATGTCGCCTTTTTTTATGTGTAACTTACTCATCACAATAACTGTTTACATATTAAAGCACTTCCGGTGCCAATGATACTATTTTCATATTTGTTGCGCGAAGCTCGCGGGCAACTGGCCCGAATATACGGCTACCGCGAATTTCGCCTGCCTGATTCAACAATACGCATGCGTTATCATCGAAACGTATATAAGAGCCGTCTTGCCGACGTATTTCTTTTTTCGTACGAACGACTATCGCCTTCGAGACTGCTCCCTTTTTCATGTCGCTTGCCGGAAGAACATTCTTCACCGTTACGACAATGACGTCTCCCACAGAGGCATAACGCCTGCGCGTTCCTCCCAATACGCGGATACAAAGCGCTTCTTTCGCTCCGCTGTTGTCCGCTACTATCAATCTTGTTTCTTGCTGTATCATCTTATTTAGCCTTTTCGATTATTTGAACCAATCTCCATTTTTTTGTTTTACTCAATGGACGTGTTTCCATAATTTTCACCGTATCACCGATATTGCAATCGTTTTTCTCGTCATGAGCGTGATACTTCTTTGTCTTATTGACAAACTTTCCGTAAATGGGATGTTTCTCTTTCAATTTTACAGCAACGGTGATGCTCTTTTCCATCTTGTTACTAAAGACAATACCTGTTCTTTCTTTTCTTAAATTTCTTGTCTCCATCAGGCACTTTTATTAATAGTTTGTTGTTCTCTTTGATGCAACTCCGTTTTCAAGCGGGCGATAGACCTGCGCAATTCATTTATTTTTGCAGGATTATCCAGCGGCGAGATGCTGTGGTTTATCTTCATCTGATTGAGGGAAGATATTTCCGCATCTACTCTTTCATTCAATTCCTTGGTACTAAGACCTTTAACTTCTGCTTTCTTCATAACTCTTAAACATTTTCATTTTTAATGTCATAGTCGCGTCTGACAACGAACTTTGTTATCACCGGAAGCTTTTGTGCTGCGAGGCGCAATGCTTCTTTTGCGATTTCAAACGATACTCCTTCTATCTCAAATATCATTCGTCCCGGAGTTACAGGAGCTACGAAGCCTTCCGGATCTCCCTTACCTTTACCCATACGCACGTCTGCCGGTTTCTTGGTAATTGGCTTATCCGGAAATATCCGAAGCCAGACCTGTCCCTGACGTTGCATATATCTTGTTACTGCGACACGCGCTGCCTCAAGTTGGCGACCTGTGAGCCATTTTGTACCTAACGATTTGATTCCGAACGAACCGAATGCCAATTGGTTACCTCTCTGGGCAAAGCCTTTCGCGCGGCCCTTCATAGGCCTTCTATACTTTACTTTTTTAGGTTGTAACATAATTATTCCTAATTTTTATATTTAACGATTCGCCTTATCTCTGTTGTCACGGCTTCTATTATCACGGTCACCGCGACCTCTGTCTCTGTTGTCGCGGTCATTGCGTCTTTTCTTAAACGGTCTGTCGTTGCGACCTTCGTTACCGCCCTTGCGACCGAAGTCTTTTTGAGCGGCAAACGACGGAGCTAAATCTACTTTGCCGTAAATTTCGCCGCGACATATCCATACCTTGATTCCCAAGAGGCCGACTTTGGTCAGCGCCTCCGACAGTGCATAGTCAATATCGGCGCGGAATGTATGCAAAGGAGTACGTCCTTCCTTATACATTTCCGAACGAGCCATTTCAGCTCCGTTCAGACGTCCCGATACCTGCACTTTTATACCTTCGGCTCCCATGCGCATCGTCGAAGCGATAGCCATCTTCACTGCGCGACGATATGCTATTTTACCTTCCAACTGATGGGCGATATTGTTTGCCACTATCACAGCGTCCAGTTCCGGGCGCTTTATCTCATAGATATTGATTTGGACTTCCTTATCCGTAATCTTCTTTAACTCTTCCTTGAGTTTGTCTACCTCGGATCCGGCTTTACCGATGATGATACCCGGACGCGACGTGCAAACGGTAATTGTTATTAATTTCAGAGTTCTTTCAATTACGATACGGGAAACGCTTGCCTTTGCAAGACGGGCATTCAGATACTTACGGATATTGCTGTCTTCCAGCAACATGTCTCCATAATTATTTCCGCCATACCAATTGGAATCCCAACCTCGGATAATTCCTAAACGATTACTAATCGGATTAACTTTTTGTCCCATCTGCAATTAATTTTGAATTTCTTTATTATTATCGGCATCACTCTTTGCGACATTCTTTGTATCTACGAACAAAGTGACATGATTCGAGCGCTTGCGGACGCGATATCCCCTACCTTGCGGAGCGGGACGCATACGTTTGAGCGTTGTCGAACAATCCACGTTGACCGACGTCACAAATAATTCTCCGCTTTCGGCTTTGCGTTCATTTTTCTGCTCCCAGTTGGCAATAGCCGAACGAAGCAGTTTTTCCACTTTAGCCGAAGCATCTTTGTTTGAGTATTTCAAGACTCCCAATGCGCGAAATACTTCCATTCCACGGATCATATCTACTACAAGACCCATTTTGCGCGGCGAACTCGGCACGTTGCGCAATTTTGCAAATGACAGGCTCTTTAGAGCTTCTTTCCTTGCCTCTGCTGATATTCTTTTTCTTGCTCCCATAGTTTATTTTTTATTACCTGCATGACCGCGGAATATGCGCGTTGGCGAAAATTCCCCTAATTTATGACCTACCATATTCTCGGTGATGAACACCGGAATAAACTTGTTTCCATTGTGCACGGCTATCGTATGACCCACGAAATCAGGCGAAATCATCGATGCGCGCGCCCATGTCTTTAGTACTGTTTTCTTGCCCGATTCATTCATTGCCAATACTTTCTTCTCCAGCTTAACATTGATAAACGGACCTTTCTTTAACGAACGACTCATAGTTTTTCTTTCAATTAATCATTTTACTTTTTCCTTCTCTCAATTATATAGCGTGAAGACGACTTCTTAGGCGCTCTTGTTTTCAAGCCCTTAGCATACAAGCCTTTACGTGAACGCGGGTGACCTCCGGAGGCGCGTCCCTCGCCGCCGCCCATCGGGTGATCGACCGGATTCATCACGACGCCGCGGTTGTGCGGACGGCGACCTAACCAGCGCGAACGACCTGCTTTTCCGGATTTCTCAAGCGCATGATCGGAATTACCGACGCTACCTATCGTAGCCTTACATGTAGACAATATCTTTCGCGTTTCGCCGGAAGGCATTTTTATGATTGCATAGCTGCCTTCCCTTGAAGTAAGCTGCGCAAATGTGCCTGCCGAGCGAACAAGTTTTGCTCCCTGACCGGGACGCAATTCAATGTTATGGATAATCGTACCGATAGGAATATCCTGTATCGGTAACGTATTACCTATTTCAGGAGCTGCTTTCGCTCCTGACACCACTGTTTGACCGACTTCCAATCCGTTTGGAGCTACGACATAACTCTTGTCTCCATCTGCATAATACAACAGCGCTATGCGGGATGTACGATTCGGATCGTACTCTATCGATTTGACTGTTGCCGGAACTCCGTCCTTGTTTCTCTTGAAGTCGATAAATCTGTATCTGCGTTTATGACCGCCGCCTTTATAGCGTACCGTCATCTTACCGTAATTATCACGTCCGCCGGTAGATTTTTTACCTACGACAAGAGATTTCTCCGGTGTACTTGCAGTGATTTTATCAAATGCACCGATAACTTTGTGTCTTTGCCCGGGAGTTGTGGGCTTTAATTTGCGTATTCCCATCTCTTATATCATATATTGCTGAAGAAGTCGATTGTTTCTCCTTCTTTCAATGTTACTATTGCTTTCTTAAACGCATCCTGACGTCCGTTTACGATACCCGATTTGGTATAGCGGCTTTTTGCCTTTCCCGAATAGTTCATCGTATTTACGTCTATAACGCTTACATTATACGTCGACTCAATGGTCTTCTTAATCTCCAGTTTGTTCGCTTTCGGAGAAACGCGGAATCCAAAGCGGTTTGGCATCTTTTCCGTTACTGCCGTCTGTTTTTCCGTTACTATCGGTTTAATAATAATTCCCATATCTTTATCTCCTTATGCTTTTAAATATGTTTGTATAATATCAACCGAACTCTCCGTCAGGAGCAGATTTGATGCATCCATGATCTTGTATGTATTAAGTTCGGATACGGTGATTATATTCGCGTTCTTCAGATTGCGAGCCGATAGATAAACGGAATCATTGTTTTCCGACAATACAAAAAGTATCTTCTTGCCTTCGAGTTTAAGGTCTTTCATGAACGAAACAAATTCTTTCGTTTTCGGAGCGTCCATTGCGAAGTCCTCAATTACGGTTATCAAGTTGTCTTGCGCTTTGTAAGTAAGCGCCGAGCGACGCGCCAAGACTTTAACTTTCTTGTTCAGTTTAAAACTGTAATCGCGCGGTCTTGGTCCGAATGCACGACCGCCGCCTACCAGTACAGGCGATTTAATATCACCGCGACGAGCGCCGCCGCTACCTTTCTGGCGGATAAGTTTTCTGGTGCTTCCTGTTATCTCGCTTCTTTCTTTCGACTTGTGAGTCCCTTGGCGCTTGTTGGCTAAATGTTGTTTAACATCCAGATATATAGCATGATCGTTTGGCTCAATTCCAAAAATCTCATCATTAAGAGTTACCGTTCTTCCGGTATCTTCGCCTTTTTTATTTAATATGTTCAGTTCCATCTCTTTATATTTCTACTAATAAAATTGAACCTTTACAGCCGGGAACAGAACCTTTTACCATCAAAATGTTTTGTTCCGGCAATACTTTTATCACCTGCAAGTTTTGTACCGACACGCGGACATTTCCCATTTGACCTGCCATACGTGTTCCCTTGAACACTTTTGCAGGATACGAACATGCG
>JAITPH010000173.1 GCA_031289515.1 Tannerella sp. | reverse complement strand
TTTTTTTCGTACATTTGCGCCGAATAAAAGATGAATCATGAAAAAATTGACACTCGTAAAGGTTGGAGGTAAGATTGTTGAGGATGAAAATACGCTCGGCAATCTGCTCGACGATTTCTCAAAAATTGAAGGCGCGAAAGTTCTCGTGCACGGCGGCGGCAGTCTGGCTACAAAAATCGGCAGTCAGCTCGGCGTCGAGAGCCGGATGGTCGATGGACGACGTATTACGGACGCACAGACTTTGCGCATTGTTACAATGGTTTATGCCGGTCTTGTGAATAAAAACATCGTTGCCCGGCTTCAGGCTTTAGGCGTTAATGCCATCGGACTGACAGGCGCGGACATGAACATTATACTCGCCGAAAAACGTCCTGTCGGAACAATTGATTACGGCTTTGCAGGCGACGTAAAAACCGTGAACGGAGAGGCGCTGTCCATGCTTCTCGGCAACGGCTGCGTACCGATTCTGTCGCCGCTGACGCACGACAAAAAAGGCAATTTGCTCAATACCAACGCCGACACGATTGCTGCCGAAACGGCAAAAGCGCTTGCAAAAATGTTTGACGTCACATTAATATACTGTTTCGAGAAAAGCGGCGTATTGCTCGACGAAAACGACGACAACAGCGTTATACCGTTGATCAACAGGGAGATATTCGAAAACTACAAAAAAGAAGGCGTCATCAGCGGCGGAATGATACCTAAACTGCACAATTCGTTGCAAGCAATCGACGCCGGCGTCAAACAGGTCATAATAACAAAAGCCTCCGAAATAAAAAGCGGCAAGGGAACGGCTGTCTTAAACAGTCTCCTTTAGTAGCGCGTGGTCTACGACCTGCATTATATCCGAGACATAAAGGAAGGTCAGACCCTGAATATATTCGTTTTTTATTTCGCTTATATCCTTTTTGTTATCTTCCGACAAGATAATATGTTTTATATCAGCGCGTTTTGCTGCAAGAATCTTTTCCTTTATTCCGCCGACCGGAAGGACTTTGCCGCGCAGGGTTATTTCGCCTGTCATGGCAAGATTATTGCGGACTTTACGCTTGGTAAAGGCGGAGACAAGCGACGTAACCATCGTTATTCCCGCACTCGGACCGTCTTTGGGAATAGCGCCTTCGGGCACGTGTACGTGCACGTTCCGGTCTTCAAACATCGATTCGTCGATACCAAACCTGTCGGCGTGAGAATGAACGTATTCGAGAGCAATAACGGCAGATTCCTTCATAACGTCGCCCAAATTCCCTGTGATAGTGAGTTTTGAGCCTTTACTTTTGCTCAGACTCGTCTCTACAAAAAGAATCTCGCCGCCGGCAGCCGTCCATGCAAGACCGGTAACGACGCCTGCATATTCGTTTCCCTGATATTTATCCGGCGAATATTCCTCAATACCAAGATATTCCCGAATGTTTTCGGGCATAATGACAGAGGGAACAGTCTCGTCCGAAGCAATCCTGCGGGCAATCTTGCGCATCACTTTCGCAAGTTTTTTCTCCAGTTCCCGAACTCCGCTTTCGTGCGTGTACGAATCTATGATCAGGCGTATCGAGCGTTTGTCGAATTTCAAATTTCTTTCCTTGACGCCATTAGCTTCCATTTGCTTTGGTATCAGGTGTTTCTGGGCTAT
Organism: Tannerella sp.; assembly: GCA_031289515.1. Taxonomy (GTDB): domain Bacteria; phylum Bacteroidota; class Bacteroidia; order Bacteroidales; family Tannerellaceae; genus Tannerella. The sequence continues at coordinate 21,603 of JAITPH010000173.1, read as the reverse complement.
GTGCATCTTTTCTTCAGCAATATATCCGCTTACTTCAATCAGTTCCATGCGATCGAGAAGCGGCTGCGAAATAGTGTTAAGACTGTTTGCCGTAGCGATAAACATAACCTTGCTCAAATCAAAATCAATATCCAGATAATTGTCGTGGAAACGCTCGTTCTGTTCGGGGTCAAGCGCTTCGAGCAACGCCGATGCGGGGTCTCCGTTGAAATCGTTGCCCACCTTGTCTATCTCGTCGAGAACGAACACTGGATTCGACTTTCCGGCTTTCACAATATTTTGAATTATACGTCCCGCCATTGCTCCGATATAAGTGCGACGGTGTCCGCGTATCTCCGCCTCGTCGTGCAGTCCGCCGAGCGAAACGCGCACGTATTTGCGTTTCAGCGCTTCGGCGATAGATTTGCCGAGCGACGTCTTGCCGACCCCCGGAGGTCCGTAAAGACAAATGATAGGCGAGCGCAAATCATTCTTCAATTTGAGTACGGCAAGGTGCTCTATGATACGCTCTTTCACCTTATCCATGCCGTAATGATCGCGATTCAGGATACGTTCCGCACGTTTCAGGTTGATGTTGCTCTTGCTAAATTCGTTCCATGGCAAATCTATAATAGTCTGAATATATTGTATCTGAAGCGAATAGTCGGGCAATTGCGGACTGAGCCGCTCAAGTTTGACAAGCTCCTTTTCAAATATTTCGGCTACCTCTTTCGACCATTTTTTCTTTTTCGCACTCTCGCGCAACTCGTCTATTTCGATGTCACTGATATTATCGCCTCCAAGCTCCTTTTGAATAGCTTTTATCTGTTGCTGGAGGTAATATTCCTTCTGCTGTTTGTTGATGTCTTCGTGCGTCTTCATGTGTATCGACGCTTTGAGTTCTACCAGCTCATATTCGCGGTTAAGCAGGAAAAGCAGGCGATAAGCTCTGTCTTTAAGATCGCTGAGATTCAGCAATTCCTGTTTGATGTCGGCATCGACGAGCACGTTACATGCCGAGAAGTTAATGAGATAAAGATTATTCTGATTATTGCGAATCGAGAAAATAAGGTCGCGCGGAGGGTCGTAAGTGAACGACAGCATTTTTATTGTCAGGTCTTTGATAGTCGAAGCGAGGGCTTCGTATTCGCGATCCGGTTTTTTCGGGCGCGTTTCTTCGTATTGTTCGATTTCTCCGATGAGATAGGGATCCGTTTTGACGATTGACTTCAGAATGAATCGTTTCTTGCCTTGCAAAATGACGGTAGTAGAGCCGTCGGGCATCTCAAGGACGCGCATTACTTCGGCAATCGTACCGACTTGATACAGTTCGTTGAATCCCGGCTCGTCCGTTGCCGAGTCTTTCTGACAACAAACGCCCAGATACGAATGTTTCTTTGCGGCTTCGCGCATGACGCGCATCGATTTCGCCCGCCCTGCAACAACAGGCAATGCTACGCCCGGAAAAAGCACCATGTTCCTTATGGGAAGTATCGGCAACGTATCGCCGATGTTATCCAGTCCTTCGGAAAAGTCTTCATCCTTACCGCATTCCATCAGAATCGGAACGGCAATCATTGATTCTTCCATATCTTCTTCGGAATCCTGCGTATATAGTTCTACAACATTTTTCATATAATTATTCTCGTAAAAAGGCGCAAAGATAGTCAATCCGGCTGTAATATAACCATATTGTTTTGTTTTTTTCTATCCGAAAGCGCCTTGTCCATAAAAAATTCTTACTTTTGTTTTCGATTAACAACAATAATTATGCCAAACCAGTTTTTTCAGTTCAAAAAATTTACGGTTTACCACGACAAATGCGCAATGAAAGTCGGGACGGACGGCGTTTTGCTGGGAGCATGGGCTATGCCGGACAATAACAAACCGATAAAAATCCTCGATATAGGAACAGGAACAGGACTAATCGCCATGATGACGGCTCAACGCTTCGGCGATGCCGTGATAGACGCTATCGACATAGACGAAAGCGCATGTAGTCAGGCTATTGAAAACATAGAAAAATCTCCTTTCAAAGACCGGATAAAAGTCATAAACGAATCTTTTTTGGACTATACGACAGAAAAACAATACGACCTGATAGTCTCAAACCCGCCATATTTCAGGAACTCGCTCAAAAGTCCCGACGAAAAAAGAAATAAAGTGCGACATAATGACAGTTTGCCGCTCAAACAAATGATGGAACACGCAGTCCGGGCGCTGTCGGAAAACGGCAGGATAGCCTTGATATTGCCTGTTCAATCGTCGGAAGAGCTTGATTTTATAATAGCCACGCACGGATTGCACGTAATTCGCCGGACGGAAGTAGTCTCTGTCGAAGGACTTCAGCCGAAACGCTTTTTAATCGAGACTGCGACGAAACAAGGCAAGAGAGCGCCGACAGACGTCCTCGTTCTCGAAACAAAAGAGCATAAACGGACAGCGCAATATCAGGAACTGACTAAGGACTTTTATCTTTAGCGCCGGAATCCGAGCCTGTCAGGTACAAGAATCTCTCTTCAAAAAACCGGAACACATCGTTGATATGACGCTGCAAGTCTTGCGCAAAAGGCGTAGAAACAGGCGCAAAAACCTTAATAGCCCCGCACAAGACCGAAATATTTATTTCTTCAGGGGCAACGACAGGTTCGCCGTCGATGTGCATCACCCCGGCTTTCTGCAAGATGATTTGCGCCGATTTTGCCCTGAACGTCTTTATCTTGCTGTTTTTGTCAATCGTTTTGGTAAACAGCTGTATCGCCAGCCCGCCAATATCGAAAGCCTTGAATGGCGACAAAATCGTAATATCTATCTGACCGTCGCATATATCGGCATGTGGCGCAATATAAGCGTTATTGCCGTATTGCGAGCCGTTGGCGCACGCTATCAGGAACGCCTTTCCCTTAAAAGTGTTTTCGCCTATCTGCAACTCGTATACTTCCGGCTTGTAATCAAGATATTTCTCTACCACATTTTTTATGTACGTGAGCGAGCCGCGACGTTTTTCTTTCGCAAACTCTTCACTTATAGCGGCATCGAAGCCCACTCCGCAGGTACAAAAGAAAATTCTGTCGTTAGCCTTGCAGGCATCTATCGTCATCACATTATTTGAAAAAATCACATCGACAGCCTGACGGACGTCTAACGGAATACCAAGCTCACGAGCAAGTCCGTTTCCCGATCCTTTCGGGATAATACCAAGTACGGCGTCCGAATAAAGCAGACTTTGAGCTACTTCGTTAACCGTGCCGTCGCCGCCGACCGCAATAACGCAATCGGCGCCGTCGTTGCAGGCCTGTTCGGCAAGAGCCTTCGCATGACCTCCGTATTCGGTATGCAAAACAGTTAGAGCAATCTCTTTATCAGTACAATATGAAGCAATGATATCCGGAATTTTTTCTTTCGTGCCAACTCCTGATATTGGGTTAATAATCACGCAAATATTCTTTATTTCTTTTGCCATCATTGAAAAATTTTACAACAAAAATACAATTTTGTTGTCAGAAAAGATGTTTATATCGCATATTTTTATTACTTTTGCCACGCTTTCACATCAAAGATGTTATAAACATAAAATTTCAGTACTGAATATGAACCTTTTAAGAGAAAAACTTGCAAAATACGATACTCCTCAGAAAGCCAAAGCTGCAGGAATATATCCATATTTCCGTGAAATAGAAAGCGATCAAGACACTGAAGTCATTATCAATGGAAAAAAAGTATTGATGTTCGGGTCGAACGCTTATTTGGGCTTGACAAATCATCCCAAAGTCAAGGAAGCGGCAATAGAAGCTACAAGAAAATACGGCACCGGTTGCGCCGGTTCGCGTTTTCTCAACGGCACATTGGACATTCACGTCAAATTGGAAGAACGTCTTGCCGAATTTGTCGGAAAAGAAGACGCTATAACTTTTTCGACCGGATTTCAGGTAAATGCGGGCGTGATTTCATGCATAACCGGACGCGAAGACACTATTGTATGGGACGAACTGAATCACGCCTCAATTATTACAGGAATACGCCTGTCGCTTTCCAACAGGCTGAAATACAGGCACAACGACATGGAATCGCTGGAGAAGCAGCTTCAGAAATGCGACCCCGACAAAGTGAAACTCATAGTCATGGACGGCGTTTTCAGCATGGAAGGCGACATAGCCGACTTGCCCGAAATAGTCCGGTTAGCCAAGAAATACAATGCCAACATAATGGTCGACGAGGCGCACGGAATAGGCGTGCTCGGCGAGCAGGGACGCGGCACGTGCAATCATTTCAACGTCACCGACGACGTAGACCTGATAATGGGAACCTTCAGCAAATCGTTCGCTTCGCTCGGCGGATTCATCGCCTCCGACAAAGATACAATAAACTACCTGCGGCATCATGCGCGCACATATATATTTAGCGCAAGCTGCACGCCCGCTTCGATAGCCGCCGCCGACGCAGCGCTCGATATTATGCTGACCGAGCCTGAACGCATTGAAAATCTTTGGAAACTGACAAGACATGCGCTGGACGGCTTCTCGAATATGGGCTGTGAAATAGGAAGCACCTCGACGCCTATCATCCCGCTGTTTATCAGAGATAACGACTTGACTTTCACGATAGTGCGCGACCTCTTCGAGGCAGGTATCTTCGTTAATCCGGTCGTTTCGCCTGCCGTAGCGCCGCAAGATACGCTGATTCGCTTTTCGCTGATGGCTACGCATACGATAGAACAACTGGACTTCGCGCTCGACACTATCCGCAAGATTTTCAAGCAACATAATCTGATTTAGAAATGCGATTTATCCAAAATACAGGTAGTGGATGCGGACTAAATGTGAATGGCTGTTCGCGAGTCAGAAACAAACTCAACAACTACGACTGGCTGTACGACATCAGAGAAGCGCAAACCGGCGCCGAATTTGTTGAAGTACAGTTCAAGAATACCCGCAAAGGCTATTACATGAACAAAGAACGCCTGCCCCTGAAGAAAGGCGACGTAGTAACGGTAGAAGCGTCGCCGGGTCACGACGTCGGCACAGTCACCCTCACAGGCAGGCTCGTCTTGTGCCAGATGAAAAAAAATCGCTATCGCTTCGACGAAGAGCCGAAAAAAGTATATCGCTACTCAAAAACGACTGATATTGACAGATTTAACGAAGTCAAAAAGCTCGAACACGAGACGATGATTCGCTCGCGCCAGATAGCAGTCGAGTTGGGTCTTAACATGAAAATAGGCGACGTCGAATATCAGGGCGACGGCAACAAAGCCATCTTTTATTATATAGCCGACGAGCGCGTCGATTTCCGCCAACTAATAAAAGTTTTGGCCGAAACGTTTCATATCCGCATAGAAATGAAGCAGATAGGCGCACGTCAGGAAGCAGGCAGGATTGGCGGAATAGGTCCGTGCGGTCGCGAACTCTGCTGTTCGGCATGGATGAGCAGTTTTATCTCGGTAGCCACCGATGCAGCGCGTTATCAGGACTTGTCAATGAATCCGCAAAAACTCGCCGGCCAGTGCGCCAAACTCAAATGCTGCCTCAATTACGAGGTTGACGCATACGTCGAAGGACGCAAACAGCTGCCTTCGCGCAAAATAGAATTGCAAACCTTGGACAATACGTATTACCACTATAAAACAGACGTATTCAAAAAAGAGATAACATTTTCGACGGATAAAAACATACCGGCAAACCTCGTCACTATTAATTCCAAACGCGCCTTCGAGATTATAAACATGAACAAAAACGGCGAAAAGCCCTTCTCTCTGACTAACGATAAGGAAGTAAAAGACGATAAACACGATACGACAAAAGACATATTGGGAGACAGCATTTCGCGCTTTGACAAAATCAAGAAGAAGAAAAGAAAGAAAAAGTCAAACAAAGGATGATAATGTATAAACGATTATTAATCACGTCAATCGTCGTTTCATGCTTTTGCTTCTCGTGCGGCAACGGCGTCGTATTCAACAAGATTCAACCCATACAAAACAAGGTGTGGGACAAGCAGGCGGAGTATTTCTTCACATTTGAAATAAACGACAACTCCGTTCCGTACAACGTTTTCCTGCAATTGCGCAATAACGATACGTATCCTTACCGCAACTTGTGGCTGTTTTGCGGGGAGCAATTCGGCGACAGCTCGATTGCGGTAACCGACACGATAGAATGTATGCTCGCCGACGATTTCGGCAAATGGAAAGGAAACGGTATAACCCTCTTCCAAAGCCAGTTCCTGCTCAAAAACGAATACCGCTTCCCCGAAACCGGACAATACACAATCTCGGTGAGACAGGGAATGAGAGACGACAAACTGAAAGGAATAGAAAACATAGGTCTATTCATCGAAATAGCGCGTTAATAATCAGATGTTTTCCTTGCGTCCCGAATCTATCCGCACGAAGATGAAAAGCAGCATTGTGAAACCAAGTAATGAAGACCCTCCATAACTGAAGAACGGCAACGGTATTCCAATCACAGGCGTTATGCCGCAGACCATGCCTATATTCACTACCACGTGAAAAAGGAATATCGAGACAACGCTGTATCCATAGACCCTTCCGAACACCGAATCCTGCCGTTCGGCAAGAATAATGAGGCGCAAAAGAAAAATTCCGTAAGCCAGAAGCGCCAAAAACGAGCCTAAAAAGCCGAACTCTTCGCCGATAATACAAAAAATGAAATCGGTATCCTGTTCGGGTACATATTTCAACTTCGTCTGCGTGCCGTTCAGAAAACCTTTTCCCATAAAGCCTCCGGAGCCTATTGCGATCTTCGATTGCTTGACGTTGTAACCCACTCCTTCGGGGTCGTCCTCGATACCCAAAGACACCTTGATTCGCTGTTGCTGATGCGGCGCCAGCACCTCGTTGAATACGTAATCCACAGAAAACAGGTATCCTATCGAGATTATTGCAAAAAGCGAAAGTATGGAGTACTTCCAGATAATCTTTTTTACGGAAATCAGTACCAGATATATCGAAAAACAGACAATCAGACCTACTGCTACCCAGACAATATTGAACACGTAAAAAAATGAGGCAATATACGTCGCAATACCCGCTACGATTATGATACACATAAAAACGACAGCCGGCTTCCGCTCCTTGAAAATGTACCTGACAAAAAACAGCATTACGGACAGAATCAAACACGCTACGATAAATTCGCCGACCGGCGTTTCGTTCCATATCGCCGATTCATACTTCAATTCGACGATGAAAAACAGCACCGCGCACAGACTTGTAAACAATATGTATCCCGACATTCCTTCGCGATAAAGCACAAAGGCAAAGGCAAGGAAAACAATTGCCGTACCCGTCTCGCTCTGCATTATTATACATATAATCGGAATAAAAACAATCATCAACGCCGTAGCAAAATTCCTTATTGTCAGCAAATTAAATTCATATTTGTTAATGAATTTTGCAAGCGCCAGAGCTGTGGCGAACTTCGCAAATTCGGCCGGCTGCAAATGTATCGACGACGTTATCACAAGCCATGATCTTGAGCCTTTGATATCGGGGGCTATGAATATCGTCAAAATAAGTACGAATATCGCCAGAAAATATATCAAATAGGCAAAAGTCTCGAAGAAATTCTTGTCGAGCATCATTATCAGAAAGACAATGACCAGCGAGATGCCTATCCACAACAATTGCATGCCCGACCGACCGGTCGTACCGAAAAAAGACGGATTGTCGATATCGTAAGTCGCCCCGCATATACTGATCCAGCCTCCTGCAATCAATATGAAATACATGACGATAGTCGTCCAGTCAACCGATTTCAAAATACTTGTCTTGTTATTCGGCATCGCTTTCCTCCTCCGTCTTTTTAATATAATTAATCGAACCCGGAAGCGTGCTCCAGTTAAGCATCTTGTATTCAAGCCATCTGTCTGCCGCCAATATGTCGCCGTAGAGATATTTCTCAAGCATCAGTTTTGCAAGCGGAATGGCAACCGTCGCACCGTAACCGCCGTTCTCGACATAGACCGCAATAGCCACCTTGGGATTGTCTTTCGGCGCAAAGGAAATACTTGCCGAATGGTCGCGTCCGTGCGGATTTTGCACTGTTCCGGTCTTGCCGCACACCTCAATGCCGGGCAGATACAAACCGGTGCAAGTGCCGTACAAGACAGCCGCACGCATTCCTTCAACAATTGTTTCATAGTATTCGGGATTTACCCCGGTATCCTTTTTTTGAGTATATTGCGCGTCAAGATTCAAGTCCTGTATTTCATGCACGACATGAGGCGGATAATAATAGCCGCGATTGGCTATCGTAGCGGCAAGATTGCATATCTGAAGCGGCGTCGCGCTTATCTCGCCCTGACCTATGGAAATGGATATGATACTGCTCGAATTCCAGCGTCGGTTGTATGCCTTGTCGTATCCCTTGCTGTTGGGTATGAAACCTCTTTTTTCGCTTGGCAAATCTATTCCCAGAGGATACCCGAAACCCATCGAAACGATATAATTCTTCCATGCCTCGAATGCTTCCTGCACCGTTTTATAGCGCGAGCGATTGTCGAGCATTTCATGCAAACCCCAGCAAAAATACGAGTTGCACGAAGTAGCCAGCGCGGGAACGAGCGAAAGCGGCGAATCGTGAAAGTGACATTTCGGATGCCCGCCAAGATAGGGATAACCGCTTGAGCACAAATATGTCTTCTCTTTTGTCACCACGTTTTCCTGCAAAAATATAAGCCCCTGAGCCGGTTTGAAAGTCGAGCCGGGAGGGTAAAAGCCCATTATCGAACGGTCGACCAGCGGTCGCTGCGGGTTGTTCCGGAGTATCTCATAATTCGCGCCCCGCTGATGGCCGTTCAGCAGACTTGGGTCGTATGTAGGCGACGAAACCATACATAACACCTCGCCGGTCGAAGGCTCAATCATCACTATCGCACCAAGTTTGTTTGCCATTATTTTTTCGCCGTAAGCCTGCAAGTCAATGTCTATCGACAAAGTGAGATTTTTCCCCGAAACAGGCGCTATGTCGTTCTTTCCTTCTTCATATTTTCCCTTGATGCGTCCGTGAGCGTCGCGCAACAGTATTTCCTCGCCTTTCTCGCCGCGCAATATCTTTTCATACGAACGCTCTACTCCGGAGCGGCCGGAATAGTCGCGCTGCACGTAATAGTCGTCGTTATCTATATCTTCGCGGTTTACTTCGCCCACGCTGCCGAGCACGTTTGCTCCGTTCACGAATCCATACTCCCGCAAGGGACGGTTTCGTATATAAAAACCCGGAAACTTATACAACTTCTCCTGAAAAATACCATATTCGTTTGCGGAAAGCTGATTCATGAACACTTGCGGCACGTATTGCGAATAGCCCGGATTAAGGCTCCGGTTTTTGATTGTAGCCGTCCGGTTGTCGAAATATTCTTTTGTAATGCCCAGAGTGCGACAAAAATCTATCGTATCGAAAGGTTGCACTATCTCGCGCATGACAATCATCACGTCATACGAAGGTCTGTTGTAGACAAGCAACTTGCCGTTGCGGTCGTAAATAATGCCGCGCGAAGGATACAGCTTGAGTATCTGAAAAGCGTTGCTTTCCGCATTTTTTTTGTATTCATCGCTCATTATCTGCATAAAAAAAAGCCGCAGCACAAACAAAAACAGCAAAAATATTACTCCGCCGGCAATTATATATCGCCGGTCCTGATAGTTATATTTTCGGTTTTGATTATACACTTTTCTTCTTCCCCGGATTAAATGCTTCTATAATCAATATTATCAGTGATGTAAGCATAATGCTCGTCACCATTCGTATTATCATCAGCAAGGGCTGAAACAGGCTGAACGATTCTATCAAAAACAGAGTAACATGATGAATAGCTACAAGCAGGAGCGTATAACGGATGAATTTATCGTATCCGAACAGATTAAACGACGGAATGCTCCTTTCGGGAAATTCTTTAAGAAAGAAAAGCCTTTCGAGCAGCGGCATCCGCATGAATCCCATGAACGTGCAGGCGGCGGCATGAAGACCCAAAGTATTGGAAAAAATATCGACTACAAGCCCTATCAGAAACGATACGAATATAATTCCCGACCGCGTCACGTCGAAAGGCAGTTTCATTATTACATATATATATATGAACGGCGAAACAAATCCGAATATATGGATATTGTTCAACACAAGCGTCTGCAATAGCACCATTATCACGGCTGACAATATGATGCGAAACCAAAGTCTAATCATTCTTTTTCGCCTCCTTTTCTATTTCCAGTTGTTGCTGCTGAGTCTCGTTATCTATGACGCAAAGCGCGTTTAGCGAATAGAAGTCGGTCGCCAGACGCACTTTCAGCGAGTAAAAATTATCGTTCCGCTGCTTGTCGAACGATTCTACTATGCCTACCATGATTCCCGGCGGAAAAACGGCCGAATAACCGCTCGTCACCACCGTATCGCCTATCTGAAACGTGGAATGGGTCGGCAACTCTTCGAGATAGGCATATTTCACGTCTCCGCCTTTCCACGACAACGCTCCGAAAAAATCGGTGTTGCGGATTTTGCAGTTTATCTTCAACTTGACGTTCAACAGCGATATTATGACCGAATAGTTGTTGTTCGTCTTCATCACGATACCGACCACGCCAAACGGCGAAATGACACCCATATCGGGGCGTATGCCGTCGTCGTATCCCTTATTTATCGTGATATAGTTATTCATATACAACGTGCTGTTGTTTATGACGCCCGCCGGAATAGCTTTATATCTGTAATCATTGAGCAGGACGCCGTCGATCGACGAGGTATCGTCAAGCAAAACGCCGCCGAACGAAGTGTTTCCGACCGACATGTTATTGATCTGCTCGCGAAGGCGGACAATTTCCATTTCCATCCGGCCGTTGCTTTCAAGCAGTTCCTGATTGGTTTTTTTTAGGTCGAGATAGGAAAGAACTCCCGTCGACGCAGACGTGATATTGCCGGTAATCACGTTTGCCGAACTCAACATTACGTTCCACTGGTAATTGTTGTTTCTGTAAATCAGCACAAACGAAACTATTTCGCAGAAAACGAACAATAACCAGTGCCGTTTAGCAAGAATGAACGCCAGCAGCTTTTGCATATTCGGGTTTTAGAGTGTTAGTTCCTGTACAGGAAGTTGAATTTATTAAGATTCTTCAAAGCGATGCCTGTACCGCGTGCAACAGCCCGCAGAGGGTCTTCGGCAACGCTAAACCGGATATTAATCTTATCGGTAAGACGTTTCTCCAATCCGCGCATCAAAGCGCCTCCGCCTGTCAGATGTATTCCGTTGCGCACAATATCGGAATATATCTCCGGAGGAGTATTTTCGAGCGTGTTCATTATCGCCCCCTCTACTTTCAGTATCGACTTGTCGAGGCAATGCGCTATTTCCTGATACGAAATAGGCACTTTCATCGGTAACGAAGTCATCTGATTGGCTCCTTCCACGGTGAAGTCGTCGGGCGGATTTTCCAGCGACGTCAGCACCGAGCCTACATTTATTTTTATCCTCTCCGCCGTGCCTTCGCCTACTTTCACATTGTGCTGGCGACGCATGTATTCCATAATATCGCGCGTAAAAACATCGCCCGCAGTCCTGATAGATGTTTTGGTAACGATTCCGCCGAGCGAAATAACGGCTACTTCGGTCGTGCCGCCGCCTATGTCTACTATCATTTGACCTTCGGGAGCTTCGACGTCTATGCCGATACCGACGGCGGCGGCCATAGGCTCGTCGATGAGATAAACTTCGCGACCGCCTGCCCGCTCGGACGAATCCCTTACGGCGCGGCGTTCCACTTCGGTCGCCCCCGACGGTACGCATATCACGATGCGAAGAGGCGGCGAAAACCATTTGTTATTGAAATTTATCATTTTTATCATCCCCCTGATCATCTGTTCGGCGGCATAAAAATCGGCTATCACTCCGTCGCCGAGAGGCCGTATCGTTCTGATTTTGTCATGACCGTGTTCGTACATCAGCCGCGCCTCTACGCCTACGGCAAGCACCTTGTCGGAATGTACGTCCAGCGCCACAACCGACGGCGCGTCGACTACTATCTTGTCGTCGCTTATAATGATTGTATTTGCAGTACCGAGGTCTATTGCAATATCCTTAGTAAAAGAGAATAATCCCATAATAATTATATAAGTGTATTAATGTTTGAAATGTCGTATACCTGTCTTAACCATACTCAAATCATGCGCGTCGCAAAATTCTACCGACAACTTGTCGTTAATCGAGCCTCCGGGCTGTATTACCGCTGTAATACCCGCTTCTTTAGCTATTTCCACGCAGTCGGGGAAAGGGAAAAACGCATCGGAAGCCATAACTGCACCCTTGAGGTCGAACTTGAATGAAAGCGCTTTTTCTATCGCCTGCTTCAGTGCGTCCACGCGGGAGGTCTGCCCAACCCCGCTTGCACATAACTGCCTGTTTTTAACTAATGTAATAGCGTTCGACTTGCTATGCTTTACAAGTTTGTTTGCAAACAGCAAATCCGAAATCTCCGCTTCCGAAGGCTTCTTTACGGTCATATTTTCAAGATCGGCAGCCGTCTGTATGCTCGTATCGCGTTCCTGCGCCAATACTCCGTTGAGCAGCGAACGGAACTGTTTCGACTGTGCTCCGCCTCCGCCGGAAATCTTTCTTTTCAGTATGATGCGGTTTTTCTTCTGCATCAGGACTGCAAGCGCATCGCCGGTATAATCCGGAGCTATTACGACCTCGAAAAATATCTTGTTTATTTCTTCTGCCGACGCCTTGTCTATTTGCGCGTTAGTAACAAGAATACCGCCGAAGGCCGAAACCGGATCGCCCGCCAAAGCGTCCGTCCACGCTTCAAGAACGGTCGGACGCGAAGCTATGCCGCAGGCGTTGTTGTGCTTCAGGACGGCAAACGTAAGTTCGTCGAACTCGTCTATCAACGCGACGGCGGAATCAATGTCGAGCAAGTTGTTGTGTGATATTTCCTTTCCGTTGATTTTCTCGAACAATGCGTCGAAATCGCCGTAGAACACGCCCTTCTGGTGCGGATTCTCGCCATAACGCAACACTTGCGCGCCGTCGACAGCCACGCGGAAAGCCGAACTGTCGTCGCCGTCGAAATAATTGAAAATAGCCGAATCATAATCGGACGAAACGGCAAACGCTTCCCTGGCAAACCGTCTGCGCTCGTCGATTGCAGTCTGAGCGCCTTTTTCGTTCAAAATTTTCATCAGGGGCGCGTACTGGTTTTTTGAAGCTACGATTACGACGTCTTTGAAATTCTTTGCTGCTGCGCGTATAAGCGATATTCCGCCTATATCTATCTTCTCGATTATATCCTCTTCTGCGGCGTCCGTAGCGACGGTTTCCTTGAACGGATATAAATCGACGATTACCAAATCTATCTCCGGTATCGAGTACTGACGTATCTGGCTGTCGTCGCCTTCATTGTCGCGGCGCGTCAGTATGCCGCCGAAAACCTTTGGGTGAAGGGTCTTGACGCGACCGCCAAGTATCGACGGATACCCGGTGAGCGTCTCTACCGCTTCGCACGGAATACCTAACGATTCGATAAATTGTTGCGTCCCGCCTGTCGATACGAACAGAACGCCTTCCGAATGCAACTTCTTCAGAATCTCCTCCAATCCTTGCTTGTGATAGACGGAAACCAATGCACGTTTTATTTTTTTAGTCTCTTTCATCTTGCCTTACATATAATAAACCGCACAAAAGTAGGGATTTATTTTATAAAAGGCAATTTTATTGTGAAATAAAATTATCACTCAACAAGATTCCTGAATTTATCGAATATTTTTTCCTTTATCGAACGGCTTGGCTGAAAGTTTGATGACGTCCGCATTTGGCTTATTTTTGACCGCTCGTCGGACGATAAATTTTCGGGTATATAAACGCTTACGTTCACGAGCAAGTCGCCTGTTCCGTATCCGTTTATCGACGGCAGTCCCTTTCCGCGCAACCGTAATACCTTGCCGGGCTGCGTTCCGGCGTCGATTTTTACTTTTGCGTAACCGTTTACCGTCGGCACTTCGATCGTGTCGCCGAGAACGGCCTGCGGAATCGAAAGCAGCAGGTTGTAGACCAAATCGTTCTCGTCGCGTATCAATTCCTTATCGACTTCTTCCTCGATGACTACAAGCAAATCGCCGTTTACGCCGCCGCGCCGGGCTGCGTTTCCCTTGCCGCGAATAGACAGCTGCATCCCTTCCATCACGCCTGCCGGTATGTTGATGTCTATCACTTCGTCGGCGCTTACTATGCCCTCTCCGTAACATGCCGGACACTTCTTCGTAATCGTCTTTCCCTGTCCGTTGCATGACTGACATATCGATCGCGTCTGCATCTGTCCGAGTATCGTATTTGTTACCCGCGTCACGTAGCCGTTGCCGCGACATGTCGGACAGGTCGTAATGCTTTTGTCGTCTTCCGCGCCGCTGCCGTGACATTTCGTACATTGTACGTATTTCTTTACCTTGATTTTTTTCTCGACGCCGTTTGCCACATCTTTCAGACTCAGTTTGACCTTGACGCGCAAGTCGGTGCCGCGTTGAACGTGACTTTCTCCGCTCCTTTGCCGACCGCCGAAGCTGCTGAAACCGCCGAAGTGACCGCCAATCAAATCGCCGAACTGCCTGAAGATGTCGTCCATCGTCATGCCTCCGCCATATCCGCCGCCTCCGGCTGCCGAACTCCCGACGCCTGCATGACCAAACTGATCATAGCGCTGACGCTTCTCCGGATTACTCAGGACGTCATAAGCCTCCGCTGCCTCCTTAAATTTCTCTTCAGCCTCCTTGTTATCGGGATTTTTATCAGGATGATACTGTATAGCTTTCTTCCTGTAGGCTGTTTTTATCTCGTCGGCCGCGGCGCTCTTGCTTACGCCCAATACCTCGTAATAATCCTGTTTAGCCATATTTTCCGTTTGTTTGTTTTAGTGTGCATATCATTCTCCGACTACTACTTTCGCATGGCGAAGTACGCGGTCGTACAACTTGTAACCGGTCTGTACGCAGTCGATTACCTTTCCTTTCATTTCCTCTTCCGGCGCCGGTATCGTTGCGATGGCTTCAAACCATTCCGTATCGAAAGGCTGACCGACGGCGTCGATTATCTTAACGCCCTGCTGCAACAAAAAGCCGATAAACTTGTCGTATATCAACTTCATGCCTTCCACTACCGGCGGCGGTGTGTCGCCTGCCGCCTGAAGCGTGCTCAGCGCCCGCTCCAAATCGTCAATCACCGGAAGCAGATTCGTCAGCACGTTTGCTCCGCCGCTCTTTATCAAATCCGCCTTCTCGCGTATCGTGCGCTTGCGGAAATTGTCGAACTCGGCTATCAGTCGAAGATATGAATCATTCAGCGACGCATATTTTTCTTCCGGCGTCGGTTCGTCATGTTTTTTTTCATCAGACATATTGTCAGTTTCGACGGCATCTTCCGCCATATTTACAGTATCATCCTGCAAATTTGTCGCATCTTCATTTCCGGTATTCGCTGCCGACTGTCCCTGCTCCTCTTCATTAAAAGCCTTTTCCTGCTGTTCATCCATATATTTTCTTCTTTATTTATAATCATTTTACACAGCTAACGGCAAAAATATTGCCAATAATGAAAAATATGCTTAACTTTGCCCTGCCAAAACTATTTTTTTCTATATGAAACGTTCATTTTTTACAGTTACAATTCTATGTCTGTCGGTCGCAGTTGCGGCGCAAGACATGTCGTGCCGCTACGGTTTCAGTTACGAAATCAGTTCAAATCCGCATTGGGGTCTGAACAAACCGGTCATAACAAGCGTTTATAACAATTCTCCCGCCCAGCGAGCGGGAATAATGCCCTACGACATAATCGAAGCCGTCGAAGGAGTTCCGGTCACCGAAAACGTTCTGGACGATATTTATCTTTTTATGAATCCGGAAGGCAAAGATATTGTCGAGCTTACCGTCAAAAACTTCGGCAACGGCGCACGCAAGGTGAAAATCGGGAAAGAATGTAAAAGCTCCTACTCGCTGTCGGAAGAACAGCTTGCTGCGGCTTTTGCAATGTATGCCGTCGAATACACGCAGGAGCGGACGTTTTCGTGTCCGTTCGAGACTTCGCAAATCAAAGATTCAATCGATTTCTCCGTTTACAAGTCGTTCGATTTTACGGACAGCGACGAAGAACAGCCGGAACTGGCCGAAAAGATAAATGACATAATCAAAAAAGAACTGACCGGCAGAGGCATGAAATACGATCAGGCAGATCCCGATCTGGTCGTTGGAATCTACTATTCTTTCGGCAAAAACGCCAACTACAAGCCCAAGGCTGCGGCTAAACCGGGCAAAAAAGCAGACGACGAGGCGACGGAGTACGTCTACCGTTACGACATGAGCCGCGACCGCATGGCTAAATTTCCGTTCCTGCCTTACGGTACTATCGAACTCGACGCCGCGTACACGCTCAAACTCGGATTACGCCTCGAAGACAGAAAAATCAAAAAAAACACGATCGTCTGGGAATGTGAAGCCTACGAACTGATGAACGAGCCTTATTCGCTGTCGAGCTTCGCTTTCGTTCATGTTCCGCTGATGTTGATGCAGTTTCCGTACACGAAATACGGACGCAACGTGCAATATCGCCTCTCCAGAAAAAAATATAACTATACCGGCATCAACTACAGCATTGACAACATCTCGGAAGTGGCGTCGGTCGACCGGTTTTCGCCTGCCGACAGAGCCGGTATCAAGCCCTACGACAGGATTGACGCCATCGAAAATAAACGCATGGATCGCACTTCGCAACAGTTTACTGCCGCATATCGCCGTTTCCTCGTCAACACCCTGAAACTTCGCAATCCGGCAACGCGCTTCGTCGACGCCAGAGGATTCCCGGACTGCATGTATTGGGACGAGACTAAATATCCGCTCACAGTTCGGGAATTTAACGACAAAAACAATCTGACGGCGTTTGCGTATATCTACCAGTTTGCACCGTTCATCAATCCTCTGGGCAATAATACGTGTTCGTTCAAGCTGCGGCGCGGCAAGGAAAAACTTGAATATATCATCCGCCCCGAAATACGTTCCGACGTCACCGTTGTTGTCGAATAATTACAGCCATGAACATGATTTATCCGGACAACTTTGAACAGAAAACCGAATTTAACAGGATACGCCTTCTCATTGATAACAAATGCCTGAGTTCGCTCGGCAAGGAACGTGTCGAAGCAATGTCGTTCCTGACCGACATTGCCGCCATCTCCGAAAAACTTGAACAGACGGACGAATTTGTCCGCATTCTGACTAAGGACGGCGCCTTCTCGATAGGATACTTTACGGATTTGCGCAACTCGCTCGGACGCATCCGGCCCGAAGGAACGTTCCTCGACGAAAGGGAACTTTTTGACGTCAAACGCTCGCTGCAAACAATATCTGATATTACGCATTTCTTCAAATCGCCTGCTTCGGACAGCTCAAGGGATGGCTCAAGAGACGGCGAAGAAATAAAATATCCGGCTCTGACGAGGCTTTCGGCCGGTATTCCGGTTTTTCCGAAACTGATTTCGGGCATTAACGAGATACTCGACAAATACGGCAATATCAAGGATAACGCATCGCCCGAACTGGTGCGAATCCGAAAAGAGATGACTTCGACAATGAGCAGCATCTCGCGCAACCTGCAATCTATCCTGCGCGCCGCACAAGCTGACGGTTTCGTCGACAAGGATGTTGCGCCCACGATGCGCGACGGCAGATTGGTCATTCCGGTATCGCCTGCCTTCAAGCGCAAAATCAAGGGTATCGTTCACGACGAATCCGCTTCCGGAAAAACCGTTTTCATCGAGCCTGAAACCGTTGTCGACGCCAATAATCGCATCCGCGAACTCGAAAGCGAAGAAAAGCGCGAAATAGTGCGCATCCTGACTGCCTGTACCGACACGATAAGGGTTTTCGTTCCGGAGATACTGCAATCTTTCGATTTCATTGCCGAAGTGGATTTCATTCGCGCCAAAGCTTTGTTTTCGATTGAAACGAACGGAAGCAAACCGGCTGTCGAAAACAGGCCGTTCATCGACTGGAACAAAGCCGTTCATCCGTTGCTGTTCCTCTCGCTGAAACGGCAGGACAAGGCTGTCGTACCCTTAGATATTGAATTGAATGACGATGAGCGGATTCTTATCATTTCCGGTCCCAACGCAGGCGGCAAATCCGTTTGCCTCAAAACGGTCGGACTGCTGCAATACATGCTGCAATGCGGTCTGTTGATTCCTGTCGGGGAACGCTCGCGCGCGGGCGTATTCAATAGATTGTTTATCGACATCGGCGACGAACAAAGCATCGAAAACGACTTGAGTACGTACAGCTCGCATCTTGCGAACATGAAGTTTTTCGTCAAAAACGGCGACCGTCAGACACTGATACTTGTCGACGAGTTCGGCAGCGGCACCGAGCCTGTGATTGGCGGCGCGCTCGCGGAGGCGCTGCTCGAACGCTTCAACCGCAACGGCTGCATGGGTGTCATAACGACGCACTACCAAAATCTGAAACAGTTCGCCGAAAGCCACGAAGGTGTCGTCAACGGAGCCATGATGTACGACCGCCATCTTATGCAACCGCTGTTTCGCCTGTCGGTCGGGCTTCCGGGCAGTTCGTTTGCCGTCGAGATAGCGCGCAAGATAGGTCTTCCGGAAGACGTCATCGCCGACGCTTCCGAAAAAGTCGGCTCCGACTATATCGACATGGACAAGTATCTTCAGGACATAATCCGCGACAGGCGATACTGGGAAACCAAACGCCAAAACATACGCCAGCAGGAGAAGAAACTCGAAGAGGTGACGGCAAAGTATGAAAGCGACCTCGAAGCCGTCAATCTTCAACGCAAGGAGATACTGAAAGCGGCTAAAACGGAGGCTGCGCAAATACTCTCGGAAGCAAACGCCAGAATAGAAAATACAATCCGCGAAATAAAAGAAGCGCAGGCGGAAAAGGAACGCACGAAATCGGCGCGGGCGGAACTGGAGACGTTCAAAAAAAGCGTTTCCGGCGATACGGCGGACGATGCGCGAATATCGATTCGCGGCGGGCGCGGGAAACTTCACGGTCACGGTGAGCTTCGCAGTAACGGTGAATTGCACGGTCGCGGTGAGCTTCGCGGTCGCGACGAGCTTCACGGTCGCCGGGTGCGGAAAGGGCAGCCGAATCCGGTATCTTCCGACGAAGCGGCAATCGTGAAGGGCGACAGCGTGCGGATTAAGGGTCAGACGGCTGTCGGCACGGTCATGGATGTTATGGGCAAGCAAGCCGTCGTTACTTTCGGCGTGATCAAAAGCACGATTAAAACGGAAGTCCTCGAAAAAGTCACCGGCAAGGACGCAAAAAAAGAGTTGCGGCAGAACACGTTCATCAGCGCCGGTACGGCCGAAGCCATGCACGAGAAAATATTAAATTTCAAGCACGACATTGACGTGCGCGGTATGCGAGGAGACGAGGCATTGCAGACGGTTGCTTACTTCATAGACGATGCAATCCTCGCAAACGTATCGCCGGTAAGAATCCTGCACGGAACAGGCGGCGGCATCCTCCGCCAACTGATTCGCGAATACCTGTCGACAGCCGCAGGCGTAAAACAGTTCAGGGACGAACACATACAGTTCGGCGGCTCAGGAATAACGGTGGTCGAAATCAGTTGAACGTTATCCCATCGTCGCAATGCATCATTGCGAGGAAATCACCAAACGAGTTTAGCAAAAAAGGAAGAATGACGAAAGGGTGTCATGTCGACCGGAGCGTCCATGTCCGTCATGTCGACCGGAGCACAGCGTAGTGTAGACAGCTGTTTTATTTCTTGCAGGAAACGGTATCCGGAATAATTCTCCTTTTACGTCTTATTCCAACACGTTTTCGAGCAGGAAAGCAAATACGAGTGCAAACAGAATGATCGACAGGAACAGTCCGACGGAATAGGAAATTATCAGCAGCAACATCCGCCATGTAAACGTCCATATCTTGAGACGGTAGAAACGGTATGCGGCTATGGCGAGGTACAGTAGCGGAATGACAAGGATGAGCCATACGGGCGAAGAAAAATGCGGGACGCCGGGAATCTTTCTTGCCGCAATAAGCAGCGCATAGAACAGAAAGATAAACGAGTGAACGTGCATGGCAAAGACCAGATGATCGACATACAGTCTTCGCTGCCGGCGAAACAGGATATACAGGTTGAAGGCGAAGACGGGAACAATCAGCATGACGACGATCGGAGCGTACGTCGAAAAATAGGACTTGACATCATTCATATTCCAGATCTCTTCCAAGACATGTTTGTCGTCGTCGCCTGTCGCGACGCCGGAAGCCGGTTCGTCCGCCTGCACCTTTGCGGCGTCCCTCTTTTCCTTTTTAACGGCGGCGTCTTTGTCATAGCCGACTGTTATTTTCTCTTTATCGGCGGCGTCATTTTTATTTTCCCATTTAATCGTGCTGCTTAACATCGCGACCATCAGCACAGCGGCAAACCAGAAAAGTTTCGACGGATGAACGTAGCTTGCAATGCGGCCGCGCGCATATTCCGTCGAAAGTTTTCCGGGATAGAAGAGGAGATATTTGAGGGTGACCAATATCTTGTTGTCCAAGCAAAAGATATTGACGAAGGCTTCCAGAAACAAGTCCTTCACGGTACGTCGCGCTCCGGCAAACAGGTCCTGCCCGCAGTTGTGGCAATAGCGGGACACGAGTTGCGTCCCGCAATTGCGGCATACGGCATGTACCGGCACGGTCTTTTTCATTTTTCTTCAAGCATTTTGATGAAGTATCCGCCGACTACCGAGCGGGCGCGGAAGCCGACGTGCCTGGGGCTGTCCGTATAGTACCAGTCCGACATGGGGATGCGGTCGGCCGTTTCGTTCACGAACTTGTGCAGCGGGCGGACGAGCTGCTCGAAGGTCGCCCTGTCATTTGCCAGCGTTGCCGTCCAGACGATCCAGTCGGATTTGGTGTAGGTTTTGCGGTTGTCGAGCGGCAGTCCGTATTCGTTCTGCACGGTGAGATACCAGGGGATTTCCTTTTCGGCTATCGTCGGGGGGAAGATGTCGAGCCGGAGCAGTTTGTCCCATACGAGGTTGTATTTCTGGCTCCAGGTGCCGGGCTGATCGAAGGTGAGGCGGTAGTGATCGCCGTCGTCGGCCATCTTCACCCACTCGGCTGCCATGCTGCGCGCCAGGGCGGTGTATTTCTCGGCGACGTCCGTCTTGCCGAGCATTGATGCCAGACGTCCGTAGGAGGCGATGCCGAGGATGGCTTTGATCGAGAGATTGGCGTTGTGGGCGAAATGTCCGGCAAAGTCGTCGGTGCAAAGTTGGTTTTCCGGGTCAAGTCCCTTTTCGGCTAAGTACTCCGTCCATGTGGTGAGCGTCGCCCAGTGCTTTTCGGCGTAGGCGGCATTGCCTTCACGGGCGGCGAGGGCGGCTGTCAGGATCAGCATGTTTCCCGATTCTTCCACCGGCATGTCGCCGCCGTAGGTCTGTCCGTTGGCTTGCGGATAGGTACCCACGTCGTGCGCGGCGAAGGGTTTCGTCCACCGTCCGCTTTCGCTGAAGTAGAAGATGTGGTTGAGCAGTCCCTTGACAAGTTCGGGATTGTAGAGCAGGAACAGGGGCGCAGAGGG
>JAITPH010000132.1 GCA_031289515.1 Tannerella sp. | reverse complement strand
AAGCCAAAGTGTTACGAGCAATTTTCACCGGTTTGCAAAAGTTTGGCAATAATGGTTATCTGTTCACGCTTGGCACGACGATCACCACGCTCAATTTTACTATATCTCGGCGTATCTATTTCTAAAGTAGCAGCAAATTATCGTTGTACCACCACTTTTCTTCTCTCAACTGTTTGATTTATTCGCAAAAAATAATTTTCGCACGGTCGCTGTTAAACCGGAGAAACCGAGTCTTTTTTGTACTACAAAAGTAAGGTCGCCTCAGAAGCAAATCCGTAGCCTTAATGTCTGCATTTCTCATGACAGCAACGAAACATAATGCAAACTTCGCCTGTATGAGATTTGGCTACTGCCTCCTCAATAAGTCACGCAACAAGATGATACGCTTCATATATAGTACTCGCGCAACAACGCTCAATATTTTGGGCAAAGTGGTATATTCCGAAAAAAACCGATACTCCGTTCGTTCTGTCCTTTCACAGCAACGCCCCGTCAGTCCCATTTTTGAAACATCTAATTGCTTATAATGAGGTTTTTACCCCATTATCGGACAGGAACCTCATCCTTTTGACGATCAGAGTTCCAATCTCCGGGTGCAAATTTACGCTTTTTTTGCGATTTGCTATCATTTTACGATATTTTTTTTCATAAGGAAACCTTAAAAAATGCCTTGTCGGTTGCATTTCTTTGTTCGTCTACCCGGACAAAAGCCTTCCTACGTGTACTATAATGCGGGTTTCGAGAACTTTTCGCGTTTCTTGGCTGCATACAAGCTACGATTCGGACATAATGCTTTGGAGAAACAAGATTTTTTTTGTATCTTTGTCCTGTTAAAATCAATATAATTATGTTTACTGACGAATATTTCATGAATATGGCTCTTGCCGAGGCGCAGATTGCTGCGGAGGAGGACGAGGTGCCGGTAGGGGCGGTTGTTGTCTGCGGCAACAATGTGATTGCTCGCGCTCATAATCAGACCGAGCGGCTGAACGACCCTACGGCTCATGCCGAAATGATTGCCATTACTTCGGCTACAGGTTTTCTGGGCGCTAAATATCTGACCGATTGCAGGCTGTATGTGACGGTTGAGCCGTGCGTGATGTGCGCAGGAGCTATCGGATGGTCGCAGGTCAAGGAACTTATTTACGGAGCTGACGACCGGAAACGCGGATACGTCGCATTTGCTCCCGACGCCTTGCATCCGAAAACCGTTGTCAGAAACGGCGTTCTGGAAACACGGTGCGCCGAATTGATGAAATCATTTTTTCTTGGGAAACGCTGAAATGTACTGTATCATTGCGAAAAAGCGACCCGGCAAACATGTCGGTTTTGTTCTCGCGACCCATGGCGATCCGGCCGACGCATCGTTTTTTTTTGATTTGTCGATAATTTTTATTACCTTTGCAGTCGAATATTCAAACAGAAAGCAATATGAAAAAGATAATATTTATAGCATCAACAGTAATACTGCTCATAATGTCATGCGTCACTTCAAAAAATAATACAATCATGAATGTAACAAAATTCGATTACCGTAAAGAATGGGCAGAGGTAGACAGCCTTCGAGAACAAGGTCTGCCGCAGACGATGTTGCCGAAGATAGATTCGATATACAATGCAGCATACGCCGAAAAAAATTACGAACAGCTGATAAAAGCGCTAATCTACCGGATGAACTCGGAAGACGACGAAGAAGGCTCGATCGAAACGGTAAACCGTCTCAAAGCCGAAGCCCAAACGTTGCCCCTTCCGGCACAGGCGATTATACACTCGATGCTCGGACAAATTTACGACCTGTACGAGCCTTTCAACAGCCGGTCGGTGCGAAATCGCACCTATACGGTCGACGCATCGGATGATTTTCATACATGGGACAGTCGCCGACTTCGCGAAGAAGCCCATAAACACTATCATCTCTCCCTGTCCGGCGACAAAGCCCTCCAATCCGTCCCGGTCGATGATTATAAAGACATATTGACACCCGGCTTCGACACGAAAATTCAACCCACCATGTTCGACATTCTGGCAAGCCGCGCCTTGGAGTTTTATTTCCGCGAAAAGGCTCCGGCATCGAACAATCCCGAATATTTCGTTCCGGCACGCGAGTTTGTCGCAATAGACATAGCGGACGAAGCGGACAGTCTATGGTTGAAAACGATTCAGCGCCTCACCCGGTTTCATCTCGACCGGCTGAACTCCGCGGCCGACGATGACGCCGCCGCGCTAATCGACCTCGAACTTCGCCGCATCACAGGTATGCCCGACAGTGATTTGTCCGAAAACGCCCTCATACGATTCGGCAAAGAATACGAACAATATAAAGCCAATGCAAAAATACTGCTCGCACTTGCAAACCGGTATTATAATTCGGGAGAAAACCGGCAGCGCGACGGATATTTAAAAGCATACGAAGTCTGTCGGCAAATCGAGCGGAATTATCCCGGCGAAGTCGAGAACGACCTCTCGGAATTGAAAAAGAGGATAAAACAGATAAATCTGGAAATCACAATCGAAGACGTCCAACTGCCCGAAACGCCGATTCTTGCATTGTTAAAATACAGGAATATCGATACCGTATATCAGACTGTTTACAGACTGACCGGCGATGAAGCCGTCAAATATGATAACAATCAACGTGTAGCCGACTTCCTGAAGAAAATCAATAAAACGCCGGTCAAATCAATAATATCCGTTCCCCGGCAATCCGATTTTCGGTCACACACGACAGAAATCAAAATCGAAGCATTGGAAAAGGGAATTTATCTAATGCTAATGTCGGACACCGAAGACCCGGTTTCGTCGTCGGCATATAGCGCATCACTGCTTCAAGTATCCGGTCTGGCAGTCCTCAGCAGAAAGTTGCCGGACGATTTTCTATCCATAACAGTCACAGACCGCAAAACAGGCGTGCCGGTCAAAGCGGCGGAAGTCGTCGCATATTCCGGAAAGACCAAACTGACAGCCTTGAGCAATAATAACGGCTATGTCTCCTGCAAGGACTTTTCCGGCCAGCGGTTTTATCAGGTAAACCATAAAGGCGACAGCTTGACGGTCTTCGAATCAATCGACAACTTTCGCGCCGTAACCGGCAAAAGCGACCGCGTGAAACGCTCCACTATCATGACCGACCGCGCCATTTACCGACCCGGCCAAACAGTATACTTCAAAGCCATACTGTACGATTTCGACAAGGAAGAAATCAACCGTAAAAACCTGCTCAAGGGCGAAAAAGTCACCGTATCCCTGCTCGACTACAACCGTCGTCCGGCAGGAGAGTTGAAACTCGTCTCAAACGAATTTGGCAGCATCGACGGCAGTTTCGTCATCCCGCAGGGAGCGCTGAACGGCTTTATTACCATATCCTGTCAGGAATACGGCGAAGAATACATACTTGTCGAAGAATACAAAAGACCCACATTTGAAGTGAAGTTCGACGCCGTAAAAGGCAATTATTCATTCAACGACACCGTCAAGGCGACGGCAACCGCCAAAGCTTTCGCAGGCTATGCGATTGACAATGCCGACGTGAGTTACAGCGTCGAGCGAATAACCCGGCAACGCTATTACCGGTGGTGGATGAACATCCCCGATCAATACGACAACATCAGTTCCGGCTCTCTGAAAACCGACGAAAAGGGCAATGTGACAATAGAATTTACAACTCTGCCGGACGACCTCAAGGACGACTGTTATTATACATACACCGTGACGGCGGACGTGACGGACGCCTCCGGCGAGACGCAAAGCGCTTCCGTAGACATCAACGCAGGCAAGAATCCGCTGTTGATAAGAACAAATCTTGAGCAGAAGATACGGAAAGGGAAGTTGGATGATTACACCGTCGAAACCGTCAATCTGAACGGCGAGCCGACACCCGCTTCGGTAACGGTCGAAATCGTCTCTTTGAAATCGCCCGAAAAGCCCTTGCGCAAGCGCGTATGGCAGGAAGAGCCTGATGTCCGGACTATCGACAAGGAACAGTTCAGGCGCGACTTTCCGTTGGACGCTTACGAAAACGAAAGCAATCCGTCGAAACTTCAGGAATTGGAGAAGATAGCGGCTTACAAACTCCCGGTCACAAGCGATCCGGAAACGAAATTAGACCTCTCCGCGCTGAACCGGAGCGGTTATTACAAGATAATTCTGACGGCAGCGGGCGATAAAGGGCATGTAGCGACGGATACGCAGTACGTTTATCTGGCGGGCGACGCCGCAGACCCGATCAGAAACATGGACGAATGGCTGACGGTAATAAAAGACGGCGGCGAGCCGGGCGAAAAGGTTGAATTTCTGCTCGCGGGCGGCGAGGCGAAGTCTTACGTCTATTGCGAGCTGACACGCATGAACAGGATAATCGAATCAAAGTGGATCGAGACAGGAACAGTCCCGGTCAAGGCGTCATTTCTTATTCGGGAAGAATATCGCGGCGGCTTCGAATTGCAATTCTATATGGTACAGAATAACCGTTTGTATTACGAAATTAAACAGGTAAAAGTTCCGTTCACGAATAAGGAACTTGACGTCACGCTTTCCACGTTTCGCGATAAATTGTTGCCCGGCGAAAACGAAGTATGGACAATGAAGGTAACCGACAGGAACGGACACCGTGAAATCGCCGAAGTTGCCGCTACCCTCTACGACGCCTCGCTGGATGCTTTCATACGTCATCACTGGCCCGGAATATCATCCTTTTATTGGAACACTTCGGCATATTACGGCTTGCGATGGCACGCTCCGTCTATTCAGATGACAAAGCATACAAGAAGCTATCAAAAAGAACATTTTTATGATCGCAGGCAAAGCGCCGGTTACGGCGATATCAACTGGTATGATAATATACAGTTTTACGGAGCCGGCGTGTCTCTTTTCCGCAAAACCGTTGCAAGAAGCATGATGTCGGAAGAAATGATGTTGATGGAAGAGAGTAAGGTTTACGCAAAGGAAAATATTACGGCAAGCTATGCCGAAATGGCATCCGGCAAAGACGCCGTATCGGGGACAACAGATTACGGTTCGTCTTCCGGATATGAAGAAGACGATGATTCCGCAGCTCGTCTGTCGCAAGTCGCCACCCGCACTAATTTCAACGAAACGGCGTTTTTCTATCCCCGCCTGCGCACAAACGAGGCGGGCGAAGTCCTGATTGAATTTACCATGCCCGAAGCGCTGACGCGATGGAAACTGTTGAGTTTTGCGCACACGTCCGATCTCAAGGCAGGCTCGTATACAAACGAACTGATAACGCAAAAGCAGGTAGCCATAAGCGCCAATCCGCCACGTTTCTTCCGCGAAGGAGATACGGTTTACCTCGCCGCGAAGGTCAATAACCTGACGGAAACGTCGATAAAAGGGCGGGCGTTGCTTCGGCTTTACGATGCCGCGACGATGCAGCCCGCAGATTCGATTATCCTCGATGGCGGCGAAAGGCAGGCGACATTCGACGTCGCATCAGGCGAAAGCGTCAGCCTCAAATGGCGGCTGCACATTCCCAAAGGCTTGCAGGCGGTGACATACAAGGTGACAGCCGAAGCAGGCACACATTCCGACGGCGAAGAAAAAACCGTTCCTGTGCTTGCCAATTCGATGCTCGTCACCGAAACTCTCCCTTTCAGCATCCGCGCCGGACAGGAGAAATCGCTCACATTCGACCGTTTGACAAGTTCGGAAACCGGCAAATCAACAACCCTCCGCAACCATCGCCTCACGCTGGAATTTACTTCCGCGCCCGCGTGGTATGCCGTGCAGGCGATGCCTTACATGATGGAATATCCCTACGAGTGCGCTGAACAGACATTCTCGCGCTATTACGCCAATGCGCTCGCCTCTGCAATTATCAATCGCACGCCACGCATAAAGCAAGTCTTTGAACTTTGGCGGACGTCCGGCGCTTCCTCCTCCGCTCTCATCTCGAAACTCGAACAGAACAGCGAACTGAAGCAGATTGCGCTCGAAGAAACGCCATGGCTCGTCGAAGCTGAAAACGAATCGGAGAACAGGAAGCGAATAGCACTGCTTTTCGACCTGAACAGAATGACGAGCGAGATGGATCGAACGTTCGACCATCTCACCATGAAGGCTCAAAACGACGATGGCGGTTTTCCATGGTTTGAAGGCAATCCCTCAAATCGCTACATAACTCAGCATATCGTCTCCGGCATGGCTCATCTCCGGAAATTGGGCGCATTGCAGGCAAAAAACGCCGACGTCGCCGAAAGGATGACGCAAAGGGGTCTCGAATATCTCGACCGGGAGATAGAAAAAGATTTCAAATCGCTTAAATATTATAAAGCGGACAGGGATAAGCGACAAATCAATCAGATACAGTTGCATTACCTTTATGCTTGCAGTTTCAGCGGTCATAAGCCCGCGGGCAGCGCAAAGGATGCATTCGACTACTACCTCCGGCAGACGGACAAGTTTTGGAACACGTTTTCGACCTACGAAAAAGCCCTCGCCGCCCTCGTTCTCTATCGGTACGGACAGACAGACCGGGCGCAGGGCATTATACGTTCGTTAAAGGAATTTGCGCAGCAATCGGACGAGATGGGAATGTATTGGAAAGACAACCGTTCCGGCTATTTCTGGTATCAAGCTCCCATCGAAACGCAGGCGGCGCTGATTGAATCATTCGGCGAAGTGGCGCAAGACATGCAGTCGGTCGAAGAAATGAAGATATGGCTGCTGCGCAACAAACAGACAAACAACTGGAAAACGACAAAAGCCACATCCGAAGCCATCTACGCCCTGCTCGCGACTGGCGCCGACTTGTTGGACGAATCAAAGACACTGGAAGTAGAGATAGCAGGCAAGCCTCTCGGCGAAATATCGTCCGAAGCAGGTACCGGATATGTGAAAACAAGCTGGGCAGGCGCTGACGTCACTCGAAACATGGGTTTCCTGAAAGTAAAAAATCCCAACAGCAAAGGCATAGCTTTCGGAGGCATGTATTGGCAGTATTTCGAGCAACTGGATAAAATCCGGGCATCGGAGACCGGACTGGGAATGAACAGGCAGTTATATTTAAGAAAAATAACCGCAAAAGGCGAAGAGTTACACCCGGTAACCGTTCTCCGCACAGGCGATCTGGTGAGAGTAAGGATAGAAATAAGGGCGACAAGAGACTACGAATATGTCCATCTGAAAGACATGCGAGCCGCCTGTTTCGAGCCGGTAAGCGTCATGTCCGGCCACAAATACCGGGACGGTCTGTTCTACTACGAGAGCATAAAAGACGCCTCGACAAACTTTTTCATAACAAATCTGCCGAAAGGAACATACGTATTCGAGTACGATTTAAGGGTAGCTCACGAAGGCGACTTCGCAGGCGGCATAACGACATTCCAATGTATGTACGCCCCCGAATACAGTTCCCACAGCGAAGGCATACGGGTAAAAGTCAAATAACTGAAAATATAAAACACCGCTTGGCGGTAAACAATTATGAATTTAACAGGCAACAAAAATATTTTCACTATCGCTTATCCTATTTGTTTAACGCTGATAGCTCAAAATATAATTAATGTAACCGATACGGCGTTTCTGGGTCATGTGAGCGAAGTCGCTCTTGGCGCGTCGGCTATCGGCGGAATGTTTTATATTGCGGTGTATATCGTCGGTTTCGGGTTTAGTCAGGGAGCGCAGATATTGATAGGACGGCGCAACGGCGAAAAAAACTATGCGAAAGTTGGCGACATATTCAACAATGCGCTGTTGTTTAATATTCTGCTGGGCATTATAGTGTTTGTGCTGTCGTATTTCGGCATTCCCCGCATAATACGCTTTCTTGTCTCGTCCGAAAATGTGTATGATGCGGCGCTTGAATATTTGGACTGGCGTATTTACGGCTTTTTCTTTTCATTTTTCAACATCATGTTTCGCAGTTTGTATGTTGGCATCACCAAGACGCGCATACTTACGGTTTCGGCTATCATTACTTCAGTCACCAATGTTTTTCTTGATTACGCATTTATTTTCGGCAATTTCGGTTGTCCCGAAATGGGCATTGCCGGCGCTGCCATTGCTTCTGTCGTTGCCGAGGCTGTTACGTTTGTGTTTTTGTTGTGTTGTACGATTTTTACATCTCATGCAAAACGGTATGCGCTTTTCAAGTTCGCAAAAGTGGACTGGAAAATTATCAGGCAAACGCTTGACTTGTCGATTTTCATCATGTTCCAGTTTATGATTTCCACGTCTACATGGTTTTTGTTTTTCATTTTTATCGAACGGATGGGCGAACGCCCGCTGGCAATCACAAATATCGGTCGCAGTTTGTATATGCTGCTTATGATTCCGGGCGTGGCATTGTCTACCACCGTCAGTACGCTGGTAAGCAATTTAATCGGCGCAGGTCGCAAACCCGAAGTGATTCCGTTTATCAACCGGATGATAAAGGTGTCATTACTGTTTGTTGTTCCGATAATGACATTCACTTTTCTTTTCCCAAACCTGTTTTCGTGTATTTACACAGACGATTTGGAACTCATACAAGCCTCCACGCAAGTCATAAGGGTAGTATCGGTAGCAATGGTCTTTTGTGCCGTGGGCAACATCATCTTCAATGCAGTATCGGGCACAGGAAACACACGAACAGCTTTTTTGATTGAGTTTGCAACCATGTTTTTCTATATCGCGTATATCTATTACACGGCGATTATTCATCCTACGACTACGGCTGTCGTCTGGTTATCGGAATTTGTGTACTGGCTGTTGATAGGAGGATGCGGTTATTGGTATCTGCAAAAAGGAAACTGGCAGAAGAAAGAGATATGAATGCGGTTGCGCGGGATGAACTTGCATTTTCATCAACTTTCTTTATCGCGAAAAGCGTTTTTTCAACCAAATACATTACAAAAGAAAATATACCTTTGCAACAAGGAGCAGGACAGCCTCATGTCTATCCTATTGATTTGGCAAAAACATTAATCCATGTTACCACTGTCAATATTCAAGACGAATTAATTTGTCATATCAATTCATTACGCCAACAAGCGCAACTACTGCAAGAAGAAGATTCGCAAACATTGTAACAAGCCAAAGAAAGATTGAAAAGATGATACGTAATCATTTTACGTTCATAGTCAAATGATATTAAGCCTTTTTGTATACCGCGTTCAATTGTTGTCATAGATTCAATTATAAATTTTTGCAAAGGTAAGAATTTCTTTTATTCAGCATATTTTATTATCAATTCGTCTTCAAAATCAAAAATAGTCAACGCATGTTTTATTCTATCGAATAAATCTTTTGCCGAATATGAAGACTCAACGAAATATGTATCATTAATAGGTGAAGACCGTCGTAAAACCGATTCTTCGCCAAGCTTAGAAAGCCGGATTCTGCCACCTAAGTCTG
>JAITPH010000082.1 GCA_031289515.1 Tannerella sp. | reverse complement strand
GAAGCAAATCCTTTTATGGCATCACAAACAGTCAACATGGACAGTTCCGTATCCTCTATTCCCTGACAGGCTTCAATGCTGACATAACAGGCGACAGCTTCCGTACCGGCATTGATTTCACGCATCCAGCTTTGCAGAAAGGTAGTTTTGCCTGTCTGCCGCGGGGCATGAAGCACCCAGTAAAGTTGATCATTAATGTAACGGTGCAACTGCGCTCCCACCAGCCGGTCTTCGGGAGGAAGCATGTAATGGTCGTCCGGGTTACATGGCCCGGTAGTATTGAAGAAACGAACGTCACGCTTTGCCATAATATTTTTTCTGCAAAATTAGATGAAATTTTCGGTATTTCCAAGCGCATGAGGTTTTTTTGCGGATTACAATTCCTTATACTCCATTCCGCAGGCTCGCAATGACGGCAGACATAGCGGTTTCTCTTTATTCTTCACGGTTCGGCATAACGTCCCGCCATGTCGAAGCGAAAAGCAAATCCCCGGACTTGCAGGATAAGCACAGCCTCCGCCGAACAAAGACAGTTATTCACTGTTCGTCTTATCTCGATTTCTTTTTACTTCTGTCTTTGTGACTGTTCCTGTCTTTTTTCCAGCTGTTGTCTTTGTTGCTGTTTTCTCTCTTCCTTTTTCTGTCTTCGGGAGGAGCTTCCTGTGCCAGTTCTATTGCGACACGGCTGCCGAATGCCTTTATTCCGTCAAGGTTTTGTATTACGCAATCACGGTCGGCTTCCCTTACCTCTATGAACGAGAAATTTTTCATCATGTCTATTTTCCCGATGTCGATTTTGCGTCCCGGCACATTGTCGTTCAATAAACCGATTACGCTTTGCGGACCTATCCCGTCGTTTTTCCCCAGATTGATGAATAAACGGACGTATCCGCGTTTTTCCCTGTCTCTTTTTTCCGGCTTTCCGCTTCCTTCCCTTGGCGATTCTATGTCGCCGGCTTCCTGATAGTAATCGATCAGACGGTTAAATTCGAGGGATATTAACCGCTTGATGACGTCTTCCTTGTCCAGCCAGTTCAGTTTACGGTAGATGGAAGGCATGATGCCTTGAATTTCTTCTTCATTCACACTTACTTTTTCCAGCTTGTCGACAAAACTGAAAAGCTGCTTTTCACAAATCTGTTTTCCGGAAGGAATAACGCCCTCTTCAAACTTCTTGTTGATGGATTTTTCTATCTCCCTGATTTTATGCTTCTCTCTCAGGTTGATTATGGCGATGGAAATACCTGTTTTTCCGGCTCTTCCCGTTCTTCCGCTCCGGTGGGTATAGGATTCCGCGTCGTCCGGTACGCCGTAATTGATGATATGCGTCAGGTCTTCCACATCCAGTCCGCGTGCCGCCACGTCGGTAGCCACCAGAAGCCGGACATTGCGCAGACGGAATTTCTGCATCACCGAATCACGCTGCGCCTGCGACAGGTCGCCGTGCAACGAATCGGCATTGTAACCGTCCCTGATCAACGCATCGGCAATCTCCTGCGTCTCTTTCCGCGTCCGGCAGAAAACAATGCCGTAAATATTGGGGCTGTAGTCGGCCAGTCTTTTCAGCACCAGATATTTATCTTTTGCATTGACCATGTAATAGATGTGTTTGACGTTTTTCGCCCCTTCATTCTTTTTCCCGATAATGATTTCGTGAGGATTGTGCATGTATTTCCGCGTGATTTTTGCAATTCCGGCAGGCATCGTAGCCGAGAAGAGCAGCATGTTGCGGGTATCGGGAACGTATGAAAGGATTTCGTCAATGCTTTCGGAAAATCCCATGTTGAGCATTTCGTCGGCTTCGTCGAGTACCACATTTCTTACGGCATTCAGGCGGGCGGCTTTCCGGTTAATCAGGTCGATGAGACGTCCGGGAGTAGCCACAATAATATGTACGCCGCGTTTCAAGGCTCTGATTTGGCTTTCGATGCCGGAACCGCCATAAACGGGAAGCGTTTTCAGGCTGCTCATGTACTTGGAATAATCGTTGAGGTCGTCTGCTATTTGCAGGCACAATTCACGTGTCGGGCAGAGGATAAGCGCCTGGGGCGAGAGTTGATTCAATTCAATCTGTTGGAGGATGGGCAGTCCGAAAGCGGCTGTTTTTCCCGTGCCTGTCTGTGCCAGCGCGATCACTTCATTGTTGTTGCCAAGTAAATAGGGAATCACTTCCTCCTGTACCGGCATCGGGCTTTCGTAGCCCATTTCGCTAATTGCCCGGAGTATTTCCGGAGCAACGCCTAATTCTTCAAATGTCTTCAAAATAGATGTTTTCTGTTAAAATGGCGACAAAGGTACAAAAAAAGAACGACGAACGATTAAAAACGAACTTTTTTTTTGCGTATCCTTATATAATGACTGCTTGTGTGCCTTGCATATTCGGATTGTTTTGTTCCTCTCAATTACGTTCTATCCTGTTCCGTCATGTCGACCGAAGCGTAGTGGAGACATCTGCTATCCTACACGCGAGATGTCTCCACTACGCTTCGCTCCGGTCGACATGACGGGGAGAAGGTGCTTCGGTCGACATGACACCCTTTCGTAACTTTTCCTGTCTGCTAAACTTGTTTAGTAACTTTCCCGCAATGGCAGGCAGCAGACGCCATTTATCTTAGAGAATGACGCTGTTATCTTTCATCTTCGAGATTCCGGAGGATATTTTCCAGCAATTCTTCTTCGGGCAGTATTGTGTTGAAGTTTTTCCAGAATGATTCGTCGTAGTCGTGTTCCGTTTCGGCGAAGATGCGGCTTGTCGAAATCCTTTCATTTGGGGGAAATGGCTTGACGTCGACCGTGTCTATGCGGCATGTGACCATCTCAAACCAGAAATTGAGCGACGAACTGAAAAGCGTGTTGTCTCGACGTACCTTAAACCATAAGTCGCCGCGCACATGGTTGATGTAATACCGACCGTCGCCGGACGGCTTGTACGAGACGATGTATTTTGCCTGTTGCAGGTTTATCTTCAGTCCCAGAGCTTTCTTGTCGATGAAGATGTGCGTTGCCTTGTCCGCATAACGCGGATTTATCTCAAACCGGACTTCCGTCAGCGCCCTGCTTTCGCTTTCGATTATCAGTTCGCCTGCATATAAAGGGTCTTTTATGAAGTCTTTCTGCCGGAAGCCGACGATGTCCGCAAGACGGTCGTCGACGATGCTTTTGCCTTTGTACGAGTACCGGTATTGCGTGTTGTCGCCGGGGTCTAAAAATTCGGGCAATTCCTTGATGATGTCGAGAACGAGACAGGACTGTATTCCCGACCGCATTTTCGGGAATATCGTGTCTGTTTTGTGGCGGCTCATTATGCGCCGTTTCTTGATTAGCTTGACCTGGTCGCCTGATGCGTCGCTTCCGTATCCGGTCTTGTATATCTGAAGGACTGATTCGGTCAGGTCGA
Source organism: Tannerella sp. (assembly GCA_031289515.1). Lineage (GTDB taxonomy): Bacteria > Bacteroidota > Bacteroidia > Bacteroidales > Tannerellaceae > Tannerella. Next base: position 3,858 of record JAITPH010000082.1, on the reverse strand, counting down.
TGTTTACGTCCTTGTGTTCGATGCCTTCGCGGTAGAATGCGGTGAGGCAGACAGGCGCCGAGGCATAATTCAGCGGGCGGCGGCCGAGCATTTCCATGAGCGTCTGTTCCGGATCGACCGCCTTTACGACGACTTCCTGAAGCGATACCGTGCGCGGCGTCAGAGCCAGATCTATCCGTCGTCCGTCGAGCAGGCTGACGTCGATTTCGCGGCTTTCGTAGCCTACGTGCGAGAAGCGGACTTTCAGCCGTCGCAGCGTGTCGGCGGCGACTATCTGAAACTCGCCGTCGCGATTGGTGACCGTTCCTATCGACGAATTGAGGATATAGACGGTAGCATAAATCACCGGCTCGCCCGTCCGGCTGTCGTACAGCGAGCCGCCAATCGTAATATTCGCGTCTTCCTCGCGAGCGCGGGCGCTGGCCGACGCAATCCTGTCTGCCGCCTCTGCAATCCCGCCTGCCGTCCCTTCCGGCGCCCGCAACAGTATGTAACTGCCCGATACGTCGAGCCGCAGGCTGTCGTTGCCGGTTATGAGGCGTATCGCATCGCCGAGCGGATATGTGCCCTTCTTGACGGTTACTTTCCTGTCGTTGTCTATGATGCGGCTGTCGTAGATGAACATGAAGCCTGTCCGGTCGGAGACGTTTTTCAGCAGTTCGTAGACCTTGCCCTTGTTTCTTGTGATTTTTACCGTCCGGTCGAGCGCGCCGTTTCCCTGTGCCGACGCGCTTATGGCTGTCAGGCAGAGGAGACAGAGGAGGCAGTGAATAGCGAATAACGAATAACGGATAACGGATAGTGAATGGTTGATAGGCGTTATTGTGTGGCGCTTGCGGGATTTGTCGGTTGGCGGATTCATGGACTGTTATTCGGGATTCGAGATGTGAATAATGTTGTCCTGACGGAAATGGCGGAGATTTAGCGCCAGACAGATCAGTTCGGCGACTTCGGCGACATTGTTCGAGTAGGTGAACGTCAGCAGACGGTCACGGACTTCGGGCGCGACGGCCAGCTTGATGCTGTCGGAATGCAAGTTTATGATCGCGGCGATATTTCCCAGCGGCTCGTCCCGGAACTGTATGCGACTGAAATACTCGTCGAACACGGTCGGACTTGCCCTGTCTTTCCGCATCTGCGAATTGTCCAGATATACGCTTTCGCCTTCCCTGACGGTGACTGTACGGCGGTTTTTCTTCTGCGTCACCTGCACTTCGCCTTCCCTGACGGACAACAGGAACGAAGTCCCGCCGTCGCTCCTGATTTTGAACGACGTGCCGGTTACGCATACTTCGGCGATGTCGGTATCGACGAAGAACGGTCGCGACGGCTGTTCGCGTATCTCGAAAAACGCTTCGCCCTTTAGCGTTACTTCACGCTTGTCATTCGCGAAGCAGTCGGGATATTGCAGTCGCGTAAGCCCTGCCAGATATACTACCGAGCCGTCGTCCATCATTTTTGCCAGCGTTGCGTCTTTTGCTTCGTTGTTTAATACCGATAACCCGCCGTCGCCGGTGTTTGAGCTTCGCGTAAAATGCCAAACCGTAAAAACGCATATTGCCAGTGTTGCGGCTACTGACGCGGCTCTTATTATGCTGAATTTGCGAAGCCTGTCATGGCGAACTTGCGAAGCAATTATTACTGGATTGCTTCGTTCCCCGCAATGACGGATATTTAAAGGAAGCGGCAGCAAGCCGTCCAGTTCGAGCCGCAGGCGCAAATCGTCCCAAGCCCTGTCGATGATTATTTTATCTTTAACTGTCATAGTCTGTTTTCATATTTTTCTATTGCCTGTCGCAGTTCGCGAAACGATTTTGTCATCTCGGCCTCGACCGTTTTCACCGAAACGCCGAAATGCGCGGCAATCTCCCTGTTCGTTTTTCCCTCCGTCCGGTGCATCAGGAATATCGTCCGGCGACGTTCCGGCATCTTCGACAGCGCGCTGCCGACTACGCTTTCCAGTTCTCCGTATTCCATCAGCTCCTGCGGCGAGAGATCCGTTTCGCCGCCGTCGGCAGCGTATTCGCGATAGCGTTCCAGAGCCGCCACGCTCTGCTTGTGCCGCAGCGAGTGATTCCTGACTGCTCCGTACAGATAGTTTTTCAGCGAGCCTGTCTTCAGTTCGATATTTTCCCGCTCTTTCCAGATATTGTAGAAAACATCCTGCACGACCTCTTCCGCAACGTCGTCGCGTTCCGCGATGCCCGACGCATATCGCCACAAGGCGGTATAATAAAGGCGAAAGACCTCTTCAAACGCCTTTATGTCTCCCTGTTGAATCTTTCTGAATACGGCAAAATCATCCGGCATACATAAATCTTATATTGTTTTCGGGAAACAAATATACGAATTATTGTGACTTCAGCTGCTGTTTTTTCAATTTGTTTACCGCATTTTCCAAAGATTCCGTCGGCTCGATTATATTGTAGCTGCGCCAGAAGTTCTCGTCCTGATACAATGCCACTTCCTGACCGAGCGAGTGGCGCACCGAAAAAGTCTCCCTGTTCGGTATGCGCGACACCTGGCGGTCCGTTCTGTCGGTCATGACAGCCTCGCCTATCACGGTGTAGCTCGTGGCAAACAGTCGCCGTTTCCAGTCGCACTTGAAACGGATTTCGTTGCGGATATAGTTGAGATAAGCCTTGCCGTCCTGCTGCTTGTAAGTGATTATGTACGACACTTCTTCGGGAGTGAATCGCAATCCGGCCGGCTTGTCCCTGAGGATGACGTCGGTCACCTTGCGCTTGTCCTTCACGTCCATGCCGAACTCGGCGCGCGTAAAGGACAGCGTTTCCCTGTCGATATACAGCGTACCGGCGTACAGCGGATACGACACTATCATCTGCGGCTCGAAGTTTACGACAAACTGCAGGCGGTCGTCTATCGAGACGGCCTCGCCCATGCTGAAACTGTACAGGTGGAGCGATTCCCTGTCGAGCAGGAGGTCGGGATTCTTGACCATGTCGAGAAATACCGGCATGTTCGGCCCTCCGATGAATTTTACGCTTAGCGTGTCGGCCTTTTTGGGGCTTATCAGTTTGCGTCCCTTCAATACCCTGACCTGATCGCGACCGACCGGATTGTCGTATCCGCTCTTGTAAATCTCGATCACGGCTTCCGAGATATTGATGTAATTGCGCCGTTTCTGGATCGTTTCCCTGTAAAAGCCGGTAAGCATGTTGGGCTTCAACGGGTAGTTTACCTCTACCTTGTCGATAGCCTCCCTCACGAGATCGCGCGGATTGTGCCAGCTAAAGACCTGCACCTCGCTCAGGTTGTACGATTCGGGAGTAAGGTAGTAAACGTTCGGTTTCAAATCGCTTTTGGCAATCGAAACCTGCGCGTTGTAGAATCCGATACGCGAAAAACGGATTTCGCGGACGTTGAGCGTATCGCTGATTTTGAGCGTAAATTCGCCGTCCTTGTTGGTGACGGTACCGATGTTCGTGCCCACGGCCGACACGTTAACATATTCCACAGTTCTTTTCAAGCGTGAATCCTTGACGACTCCGCTGACGGAATAATAATTCCCGCCTTCGTCTTCCTGCGAGTATACCTGCAAGACATGGCACGAAAGAAACAGCGCCGTCAGCAGATAAGCATTTGATAAAAATCTTGTCTTCATACAGTAAAAATTTTTGAAGTGAATAATCTACCTGTATGATACGCAACCGGCGCAAAACCCTAAGAAAAAACCGTCTTATTTTGATTGTTGCAGTCTCGCGGAGACCGGCAAACCGTTTTCGCCGTTCGCGCACCGGCTACCGTGATGCGGATTCCGCGTTCGCGGAGCGGGAGTAGTTGTTCGTTGGCGCATGCCTTATTGTTGCAGATAAGTCTGCCATGCTTATTATATGA
>JAITPH010000019.1 GCA_031289515.1 Tannerella sp. | reverse complement strand
GACAATAAAAGAAAGCGTACAATCAGCCTTGAGGCGCAACATTCGCAGAATCTTACGCCTGCACGGTTATCCGCCCGACTTGCAGGAAAAAGCCGTGGACACCGTTATCACGCAAGCCAAAATGTTGGCGGAAGATATATTCGAAAACGAGAAAAACAAGTAAAAGACCAACAATAATCCTCAAAGCCGATCCTTATGAGCCACACTTTCGGTATTAACGCATACTGTTACGGCGAGTTCCTTGATCTGCAAGATGAGATATTTTTTTTCGATTCTCGTTACTTTACCGAATATATGCTTCATCGGCCCTATTAGGATTTCTACTTCGTCGCCGGTACATAGCGTTTTGCCTTCCGCTTCTTTGAGGAATACTTGGATGGCGTCGATTTCGTCCTGCCGGATCACTGCCGGTCTGCCGTTAAAAAAAACCACCCTCACTATGTTGTCTACATAAACCAGTTTATACAATTCCATTTCATCGCATTTGACGAAGATATAAGAGTTAAATAGCGGCATATCGACCATTTTGATGCGGTCGGACCAAACTCTCGGCGTGCGATGAAGAGGCAGATAGCATTCGACGTTTTGCTTTTTAAGCGCCGTCAAAGCTCTTTTTTCAGCTCGCGGTTTCGTATACAGAGCAAACCAAATATCCTCTTTCATCATCTCAAATCAATTATTTCAGCGTCGGGATATTGTTCTTTCGGGTATAAAAAAACGGCATCCGCTTCGTTTGACCGGTTAATTTGTCTTATCGTGATAGAGCTGCGCATGTCGTTGCGCATGGTCGCCACAAGACGAGCAGGAAGAAACGTACTTTTCTCGATTTGCACTTCTATTTTTTCAAAGTCGTCGTTTTTTTTCGGCACGAGCAAAATATCGTAAGCCGTTTTAGCATTGCCGGAAGTGCTTTCGCCGATAAGCGATACGTTAAAATCCTTCTTGTAATCATTTATCAGAAACATCGGATTCAGAAAGCGCAAGTCTTTGTCGGATGGCTCAATCACGTTTACCTCATTGTTTCGCGTGATGTACGTCCATTGCGTTTTACCGTCAAACCACGTAGTCATATCCGGCGTTTTAAGGACAAACTTGTCGCCCTTCATCGTTATCGTACCTTCAAAACTCTCGGACGTACCGTTTTTAACAGAACTGATGTTTGCTACAAAAGCGATTTCCATCCCACCCCACTCCCTGTAAAGTTGCGACGTCTTTTCGACAATATCCTTGGCATCCGTTTTCGTTTGTGCGACAACGTTTATCGGAATGACTGCGGAAACGATCAAGAAAAATAAAATCTTCATAATATTGCAGTTTAATCAGTTATTCAGTTTCAAATCCAGAGCATGTTCGTCGGCAATCAGAACCTGCCTGCCTTTGCTGCCGTCCATAGCCCCGACGATACCGGCCTTTTCGAGCTGATCCATAAGGCGACCGGCGCGGTTGTAGCCGATAGAAAATTTCCGTTGAATAAGCGACGTCGAGCCTTGTTGACTCAGGACAATCAATCGGGCGGCGTCTTCAAAAATCGGGTCGCGGGTAGACAAATCGACAGAATTGCCACCGCCGCCGCCATCGGAGTTTTCGTCAAAGACAATCGGGAGCTTGTAAGCCGTCTCGAAACCGGGTTGAGAGCCGATGAATTTCACAATTCCTTCGATTTCGTCGGTGCTGATAAAGGCGCATTGGACGCGCGTCATATCGTTGCCCTGCGAGAAAAGCAAGTCGCCGCGCCCTATAAGTTTGTTAGCTCCCGAAGAATCGAGAATAATCTGCGAATCAGTCCTCGACGATACCTTGAACGCTATTTTTGCAGGGAAGTTAGCTTTAATCGTGCCGGTGATAATCTTTGTAGACGGACGTTGAGTGGCTATAATCATGTGAATGCCGACCGCTCGCGCTTTCTGGGCGATTCGTGCGATAGGCATTTCGATTTCTCTGCCGGCAGTCATTATGAGGTCGCCGAACTCGTCGATAATAACAACGATATACGGCATGAATTTATGACCTTTCTCCGGATTGAGATGCCGGTTTATGAACTTGGCGTTATATTCGGATATGTTGCGGACATGAGCCTCCGTCAGCAGGTTGTACCTGTTATCCATCTCCTTGCAGAGAGATTTCAGGGTATCTTTCACATTTTCAAAGTCGGTAATGATAGCCTTTTCCATATCGGGCAATTTTGCGAGATAGTGGCGTTCAATGCCCTCATAAGTATTAAATTCGACCATTTTAGGGTCGGTAAGCACGAATTTCAGTTCTGCCGGATGTTTTTTGTACAGCAAAGAAGTGATAATGACGTTCAAACCGACCGATTTGCCCTGTCCGGTAGCGCCCGCCACGAGCAGGTGCGGCATTTTGGCAAGATCCAATATAAAGGGATCGTTTGCGATAGTGCGACCGAGAATGATAGGCAGTTCATATTTCGTTTCGGCGAATTGACGCAACGAAATGACAGATTCCATCGATACCGTCTGCGGTTTTTTATTCGGGATTTCGATGCCGATAGTGCCTTTTCCCGGCATCGGGGCGATGATACGGATACTGACGGCGGAAAGGCTTAGAGCTATGTCGTCTTCGAGGCTTCGTATTCTGGCGACCTTCACGCCCTTGTCGGGCACTACTTCATAAAGCGTTAGCGTCGGTCCCGGAGTCGCTTGAATATGCACTATACCTATACCGAAATCTGCAAGCGTCTTTATGATACGATTCTTATTGTATTTTTGTTCGACCTCATCCACCTGATTGTCGGGCGTATCATATTTTTTCAGAAGACTGACGTTGGGAAATTTATAAGAAGACAAGTCAAGTCGCGGATCGTAAACGCCAAGTTCGGACAGGTCATACTTTTCGTCTTTATCCTTGGCAACAATGTCAAAAGGAACTTCCTCATCCGGCTCTTTTTCCGGAATAACATCATCATCTTCCGGTTGCACGTCGCCGATTTCTTTATCCTCATACTCATCCTCTTCATTGTCTTCCTCTTCTTTTTCGTCTTTTTCGTCTACTGTGGCAATATTTTCATCTTCAGCGTCGTCGTCGGCCGGTTTTTTTCTCAGATTGTCGAAATGAAGTTTCGTCTGCAACAGAGGAACGGTACGAACGCTCAGGAAGACGGCTATCAATATCAGACCAACTAACAATAACAGTATTACGCCGATATTTCCGATATTTGCAGACAGCAGGTCGAAGAGGAAAGCGCCGTGTAGTCCCCCTGCGTGAAAGAAAGAGATGTCTCCCAAATACGAAAACACGAAAGCAAGAAAAACCGAAGACCAGACAGTCAGCGCGAGACAAATAAGTAATCGTTTGAAAAGATGCATCCGGCACAGTCGCATAAGTCTAAAGCCCAGCGAGCCGAAAAAGAAAATCAGAAAAAACGACGGAATACCGAACCATTTGTCTACAAACACATCTGCAAGGTAGGCGCCTCTTATTCCCGCCCAGTTTTTGATTTCGCCGGCAAGTCCGTTATGAAGTATGCCGTCTTTGACGATACTTTGGTCGGCTTCTCCGGTAAAAAAGAAGGATATCAAAGCTACCCCGCAGTAAATTGTAAAAAAGCAAATCAGCAAACCGAGAACAAAATGTACTCGCTTACTTGTAGAATAATGTATTACAGCTTCCCAAAAAGGACTTTTCGACTGTTTTTTCTTTATTTTTGTACGATGCTTCGCCATAATCTCTTAACAATATAAATCGCGCAAAGGTAAAAAAAATAATCGTCAATAAGCAGCCGACGGTTTAAAATATTATTTCAATCCATCGGGTCATCACCCTACAATACTCCCTTAGTGCTTGGCAGAGAGTACTTGTAGACGTCGCGTTTTATTGCCGTTTTTATGGCTTTGGCAAAGGATTTGAATATCCCTTCAGCTTTGTGATGCTCGTTTTCGCCTTCGGCCTTAATGTTTAGATTCATCTTTGCCGAATCGCTCAGCGACTTGAAGAAATGAATTAACATCTCCGTCGGCAATTCGCCTATCTTTTCGCGTTCAAAACGAACATCCCAAACAAGCCACGGCCGCCCGCCGAAATCGAGTGCGACGCTGCAAAGACAGTCGTCCATGGGCAGGCAGAAACCGTACCGTTCTATTCCCCTCTTGTCGCCTAAAGTCAGGTACAAAGCCTCTCCGAGCGCAATCGCCGTATCTTCAACCGTATGATGCTCGTCTACATGAAGGTCGCCCCTGACTTTTACCGTCAAATCAAGCAAACCGTGCTTGCCTATCTGTTCGAGTAAATGGTCGAAAAAGCCTATTCCGGTCGAAATGTCGCAAATGCCGTTGCCGTCAAGATTAAGACTTACAAAAATATCCGTCTCTTTTGTGGCGCGTTGAACGGTTGCCTTGCGTTCGCCCGCAAAAAGGAACTCCATTATTCCGTCCCACGAATCAAAAACTTTGCCGTTATAGGCAGGGTTTGCGGCGGACGGCGAAAGCAGAATACCCTTGCATCCGAGATTGGCGGCAAGCTCCATATCCGTTTCGCGGTCGCCTATGACAAACGAATTTTCGAGGTCGTAATCGCCCGACAAGTAGCCTTCGAGCATACCTGTTCGGGGTTTGCGGTTGGGCGAATTGTCTTCCGGCAGCGACGGATCGATTAGAATATTGTCAAAAACGACGCCTTCACCGGTGAATATCTCAAGCATTTTGTTCTGCACGCGGTCGAAGTTTTCCTGCGGATAGGCAGGCGTTCCGAGACCGTCTTGATTGGAGACTATGACAAGTTCAAAATCAAGATTTTTGCGAATGAAATACAGATTCCTGATGACGCCCGGCAAAAATTCAAGCTGTTCAAGCGTATCAACCTGAAACGTCACCGGCGGCTCGCGGATAAGCGTGCCGTCGCGGTCGATAAATAAAGCTCTGCGTTTCCGTTTCATGCGATTGGGAAAGGCGGATTAGAAAGGCAGGTCGGACGATTCGTCGGGCGGCGCCACGTCGGGCTTCACTGCCGGCATTTCCGTATACGGCTGAAATCTGCCGCCTTCTTCCGGCGTTCCGTCGTCGGCTTCGACTTTCCATGCGCGAATATCGTTGTACCAGCGACCGTTGTATTCGCGGCAGTCGATATCGAAACTGACTTTCAGGCTTTGACCTTCCTGAATATTGAACTGTTCGATTTTGTCGCCCCAAAGGTTAAACACCATCTTGCGCGGATATTGCGAAGTTTGGTCGTATTCAACGACATATTCCTGTTTTTTCCAGACGCCATTTCTTCCTTCGCCTGTCTGAAGTGGACTTACTGCGATAATTTTTCCTCTAATTTCCATAATTAATTATAATTGTTTCAGTGCGTTTATTAAAATATCATTTTCACGGGCTGTGCCGACGGTTATGCGTAAACATCCGCAACAGAGCGAGACGTTGTTGCGATTTCGGACGATAATGCCCTGTTCGACCAGCTTGTTGTATATGCTGTTGGCGTCGGCGACCTTGACGAGCAGAAAATTGGCGTCCGAAGGGAAAATCTTTTCGGTCAGAGGTATTGACCGGAGTTTTTCTTTCAATGCCTCGCGCTGTTCAAGCAGCATTTTCACCCATCCGTTTTTGCGTTCTTCAAAATCCAACTGTTCGCCGACGAACTTTTGGGTCAGCATATTTATATTGTACGGATATTTCACTTTGTTCAGGTAGTCGACGATTTCTTCGGATGCGAACGCCATTCCGCATCTGACGGAGGCGAGACCCCATGCCTTGGAGAACGTTTGGAGGACTACGAGGCGCGGATATTCATTCAACTTTGTCAGCCATGAAGGTTGCGGCGTGAAGTCGATGTAAGCCTCGTCCATGACCGTGATGCCCTTGAAGTTATTCAGTATCGCTGTCACTTCGTCGCTGTTCATCACGTTTCCGGTAGGATTGTTGGGCGAACAGAGGAAAATCAGTTTTGTCGCCCTGTCGGTCATATCCAGCAGCCGTTTTGCGTTGAGAGAGAAGTCGTCGTTGAGTAAAGCCTTCCGGTATTCAACGTTATTGACGTCGGCGCAGACTTCGTACATGCCGTAAGTCGGGTCTATGGCGACGATATTGTCTTCTTTCGGCTCGCAAAAAATACGGATGAGGAGGTCGATAGGCTCGTCGCTGCCCACTCCGAGCATTATTTGCGACGGTCTCACGTTTTTGAGTTTTGCTATTTTCGTTTTCAAGGCTTCCTGCAACGGATCGGGATAGCGGTTGAAGGGCGAGTTCAACGGGTTCTCGTTCGCATCGAGAGAAACGA
>JAITPH010000095.1 GCA_031289515.1 Tannerella sp. | reverse complement strand
GCTGTTTTGAATATTTTTACTTTCGCAGTCATAGCTCGCAATATGAATCGTCGGACGTGAGATTTTTGCAGGGATAACGCCATTCGTAGCCGTCGCGGGCAAGCAGCCGGTCTGCCTGCTCCGGACCCCACGAGCCTGCCGGATAACCGTAAATGGGATTTTCATCTTCCCGCCATGCATCCAGAATGGGCTGGACGTATTGCCATGTCGCTTCTACCGCATCGCCGCGCTGAAACAGCGTCGCATCGCCGGTAATACAGTCGGACAGCAATCGCTCGTAGGCGTCGGGGATATGCTTTTCGTTCAGCGAAGAATAGCGAAAATCCATGCTAACCTCATCTACATTGAAGCCGATTCCCGGTACTTTCATGCCGAACTTGAGAACAAGCCCTTCATCCGGTTGTATTCTTATTATCAACTTATTGCCGATAGTTTCCAAGCTGTTCTTCAACGTGAAAATCTTATGCGGATTCCGGCGAAAATGTATCACTACTTCGGTAACCCGCGTCGGCAGATGCTTGCCTGTCCGAATATAAAACGGAACGCCGCTCCAGCGCCAGTTGTCGATGAAACACTTCATTGCTACATACGTCTCGGTTTTCGATTTTGGATCTACGCCTTTCTCGTCCCTGTATCCCGGCTGTATCTCGCCGCGTACGACCGACGAAATGTACTGCCCTCTGACGACACTGTCCGCAACTTCTTCCTTCCTGATTTTCCGCAGTGACCGGAAAACCTTCAGCATTTCGTTGCGTATCGAATAGGCGTCGGACGAAACAGGCGGCTCCATTGCTACTATTCCCAGTATCTGCAAAATATGGTTTTGTATCATATCGCGCAATGCGCCTGCTGTCTCGTAATAACCTGCCCGCGAGCCTACTCCGAGCGATTCCGACGATGTTATCTCGACATACTCCACATAATTGCGATTCCATAGCGGTTCGAAAATGCTGTTTGAAAAGCGCGTCACAAGTATGTTTTGCACCGTCTCTTTGCCGAGATAATGGTCTATACGGTAGATTTGATCTTCCCCGAAATATTGCAAAAGCGCGTTATTCAAGCCTACGGCGCTGTCGTAATCGCGTCCGAACGGCTTTTCGACGATAACCCGCTTCCATCCGCCTTTATTGCAGGTGAGTCCCGCTTTGTAAAGATTGGCGGCAACAGGGGCGTACATAAATGGCGGAATTGCAAAATAATACAGATAATTGGCGTCGCAAACAAGCGCTTCCGACAATGATTCGAGCTTTTCCCGCAAACGCGGATAAGCGTCCGCGTCGTTCGTATCCATGACGTGGTAATACATTTGAGCGAGAAATGCGTCTATCTTTGTCTTTTCGTAAAACGCCGACGGCACAAATTTTTCGAGCGATTCGGACATTTTTCGTCTAAAATCATCGTCGCCGAACGTAGCCCGCCCTACGCCAACGATACGGAAATCTTCGGGCGTGAGTGATTGACAGGACATGTCATACAACGCGGGAGTAAGTTTGCGCCATGTCAAATCGCCTGACGCTCCGAATATTACTAATACAAATTTATCTTTTTCTTTCATATTTCAATACATTAAAAACAGTACAAAGATAAGCATTTTCAATCATTTAGCGCGCCTGCAACAATTTTTATGATTATAAATTTGGATGCTATTACGAAACTTTCGTACATTTGCGGAAAAATAGTAAATATCTATGGAATCATTAACGCATCAGGAAGAAGAAGTAATGCTAATCGTCTGGGAGAAGGGCGAAGGGACGATTCGCGAGTATTATGAGCTGTACGTCAAACCGTTGCCGTACACGACCTTTGCCTCCGTTGTCAGGAATCTGGAACGGAAGAAGTACATTCGCATGAGGCGCATCGGGACAACGAATCTGTGCATGCCCATCGTCAGCCGCATCGAATACAAACGGCGTTTCATGTCGGGCGTCATTCACAACTATTTTCAGGATTCGTACAAGGAGGTGGTTTCGTTCTTTGCAAAAGAGCAAAAAATCTCTGCGGATGAGTTGAAAGAAATCATCAGAATCATAGAAAGCAAGTAACAGAGACTATGGAAACACTTATATACCTGCTGAAAGTAAACGTGGCTTTCGCATTTTTCTACCTCACGTACAGGGCTTTCTACCGCAAGGATACGTTCTTTGCTTTCCGGCGTTTCATTCTGCTGACGATGTTTGCGCTGTCGGTGGCTTATCCTTGTATGGATTTTTCGAAGCTGTTTCTGCGCAATGAAATTTTGACTGAAGCGGCGACGGTTTACATGTTTTACATGCCGGATTTCATCGTGTCTCCGAAGGTGAACATTGCTGCCGCCACGCCGAGTTTTTCGACGTCGGATTATATGCTTGCCGGTTATGCCGTTGTTGTTGAAATGCTGCTTCTGAGACTGATAGTCAGGACGCTGCAAATCGTATGGATACGGATTAAAAGCAAAACGCTGACCATCGAAAACATTAAGATATGCCTTTTGGAAAACAATCGTGCGCCGTTTTCGTTCTTCAGATGGATTTTTCTCGATCCCAAGATGCACAAACCTGTCGAAATCCATGAAATCATTTCGCATGAAGCGGTACACGCGCGCCAAAATCACTCGCTCGACATTGTCACGGCGGAAGTCTTGTGCGCTTTCTGCTGGTTCAATCCGCTGATATGGCTGCTCAAAAGAGAGATTAACCTCAATTTGGAGTTTCTCGTGGACAGCCTTGTCGTCAAGGGCGGCGTCGATTCGAAAAGTTACCAGTATCACCTGTTGAGTATGGCGTTCCATACTTCTCACGCTAATATTACAAATCAATTTAATGTATTACCAATTAAAGAAAGAATTATTATGATGAATGTTAAACAATCTCCCCGTATCAGGCTTATTGCCTACACATTGCTGTTGCCGCTGTCAGGATTGCTATTAATCGCTAACAATGCCGGCGCAATGATTGAAAAAATTTCGGAAATGAACAAGTCCGCAAACACTGAAACCGCCCTCGCAATGCCCAATCAGGGGAAAACGGTAACGGGCACGGTCAAAGAACCCGACGGAAAACCAATCGTCGGCGCGACGGTTACAATCAAAGGCTCAACAAAAGGCGCCGTCACCGACACTGACGGCAAATTCACGATTGAAGTAGATGAAGGCGACATTTTGACGATTTCGTACCTCGACTACCCGACAGCTGGATTGAGTTTTAAAGGCGATGTATCGAAAGTCAATATTATTCTTTCGAACAAGGGGGTCTCTCTCTTTACCGACGATATTACTTCGAACGAAGAGAAAGTCGTCACGGTCGGCTACGGATACAAAACTGATAAAAAGCAGGAGAATCTCTCCGTTGAATTAAAAAACAATCCGGCAGATTCCTCCACTGCAAAAGAAAAGTTTGAACTTTCGGGCAGCAAAAAGGCGACTACTATCGGCACAATAAACAAAGCCGGATTGGACGAGTGTTATATCAATGGCAGGAAGATCGAGTCCTTTGACGGATTATCGCCTTCCAATATAGAATCCGTTTACATTCTCAAAAAAGAGGATTCTGTTTTGAAAAGAGGGATTATGCTGATTCTGACCCAAGACGCGACAGCCGAAGAAAAAGACAATAATAACGATTTAATAACGAAGTTCTCGGACGAGAAGGATAAAGCCGGTACGATTCGGACTATTGATAACGAAGACATACGAGCTACAAATACTACCTTTAATGCGGATGAAATCCTGAAAATCAGGACAAATGGCGAGAATAAGCCGATTTTCATCGTGGACGGCAAACTGATTACGGAGAAAGAATTTAAGAAATTATCCCCCGAAACGATTGAAAGCATATCAGTCCTGAAAGAAGAAAGTTCGGCGAAATACCTGCGATCAATAGGCTTCTCCGAAGATGATATAAACAACAGCTACGGCATAATCTTGATTACTACCAAGAAGGACTGGAAATAATGCTGTTTTCATTGTCGGCATGTTATTCGGTAGCCGTTATTGCGAGAAAGTGTGTCGAAAGCAGGCATTTGCGTCATTTCGAGGAAGAATGGCGAAGGAATGGAGAGCACGTCATGTCGATTGGAACGCTACAATGACGGATACCTCCCCCCGTCATGTCGACCGAAGCGCAGCGTAGTGGAGACATCTGTCTTCCGATACCGTCGGCTTTATGCCCAAACAGATGCCCGATAC
>JAITPH010000075.1 GCA_031289515.1 Tannerella sp. | reverse complement strand
GGCACGAAGCAATCCAGCGCCTTGTACATCCGGATTGCTTCGTTCCTCGCAATGACGTCCATCAATCTCAATTGTCAAGTATTGAAGCCGGATTGCTTCGTTCCTCTTAGTTCGATTGGATTTGTGATTCGTTCGATTGGATTTGCAACCCAATCGCCCGGAGTATCAGGGTTTGCAATCCGTAAAAGGTCGGATTAAAAATCCTTATACTCCGTTCGGCAGGATTGCAAATCCTGCCGAACGGAGAGTATTCTTCCAAATTCGTGAAAATTCGTGTAATTCGTGGATAAAAAAACACGCAGATAAAAAACAGCCCCGGCGCCCGGAGCGCAAAAAAAGTTTTGAATCTAAGGAAGAAATGTATTATCTTTGCCGTTCGGTAATTTATTGACAAAAATGAATCGGGATGAAAGACAATGATTGGAAGGAACGGCTTGGAACGGTTTATTCGACTAATCCGGACTTCAAATACGAGACCGGCGGCGAGACGGAAGCAACGACGCTGCCGACGGCGAAACAGTCGCTGCGCATTGCGCTCGACAAGCGTAATCGCGGCGGCAAGACGGTTACTCTGATAACAGGGTTTCGCGGAACGGACGGCGACCTCGCCGCGCTTGCCAAACTGTTGAAGGTGAAATGCGGCGTCGGCGGCGCGGCAAAAGACGGCGAGATAATCGTTCAGGGCGACGTAAAGCAGAAAGTAGCCGCCATTCTCTCGAAAGAAGGATACAAAGTAAAAACAATATAATCATGCTAACGATATACAGCGCATCTGCCGGCACCGGCAAAACTCATACCCTGACCGGCGAATATCTCTCGCTGCTCCTCAAGGGCAGGGACGCGCACCGGCGCATACTTGCCGTAACGTTTACAAACAAGGCGACGGCGGAAATGAAAAAACGCATCATCGAGGAACTGTTTCGCCTCGCCGACAATCAGCCTTCCGACTATATAAGCCTCCTTTCGGAAGACGGCAAGTGGAGCGAGGAAACGATACGCTCGCGGGCAAAAAACATGCTCGTAACGATACTGCACGATTATTCGGCGCTTAACATTAGCACGATAGACCACTTTTTCCAGCGTACCGTCCGCGCTTTTGCCCGCGAGATAGGATTGCAGGGCAATTATCAGATAGAAATAAGCGAAGAACGCATGAAAAGGGAATCCGTCGAAAACATGCTGTCCGGTCTCGAAAAGGAAGACAACCCCGACCTGCTGAACTGGCTGTTGCGTTTCATGGAAGACAAGGTAGACGAGAGCGGCGTCTGGAACGTACGGCAGGACATAATCAACCTCGGCGGCCAGCTTTTCAAGGAATCGTTCAAGACATACGGCGCCCGGATATTGAAGGACACCGGACAAAAGGATTTCCTTTCGGACTATAAAAACAGGCTGTACGGCATCGTGCAGTCGACGCGCAAGCGGGCGAGGGAAGCAGGCGAGGCGGGCGTCATGCTGATGAAACGCCACGGCGTCGAGCCGACCGAACTGATTTACGGCAATACGTCGCCGTTCAGGACGTTCGAGCGTCTTGCCGGAGGCAGCATGGAACAGCCGTCGAGCCGGTTTTACGGTCTGCCGGACAACGTCGACGGATGGATTCCCAAAAAGGCGGGCAGCGAGCAGCGCAGCAAAGCCGAAGCGCTTTATTCGGGCGGGATGAACGAGCTGTTGCACGGCGTCGTCAAATTCTTCGACGACCTTACCGGTTACCATACCGCCGACGTCATCCTGAAGAATTTTCATGCGCTGGGGATTCTGACCGATTTGTCGCAGCATCTGGCGCGCTGGCGCGAAGAAAACAACAAGATGCCGATAGCCGATACGACGGAACTGCTCAACCGTGTAATCGAAGGCAGCGAAATACCGTTCATATACGAGAAAACAGGGACGCGCATCGAACATTACATGATAGACGAATTTCAGGACACGAGCCGGATGCAGTGGGCGAATTTCCGTCCGCTTCTGAAAGACAGTCTCGACAGCGGCCGTCGAAACCTTATCGTGGGCGACGTCAAACAAAGCATATACCGTTTCCGCAACTCCGACTGGACGCTGCTCGACCAGCAGGTGAAAAAGGATTTCGCCGGCCGTATCGATGAAAGGAATCTCGATGTGAACTGGCGAAGCTATCGCAATATCGTCGAGTTCAACAACATGATATTCCGTATTTTGCCGGAGGATTTGCAAACGTGCTTCAACGACGAAATCCGGCAATCGTCGCTCCCGGAAGAAGAGCAGGAAGAATACCTGACGCGCATCGGGTCGGCGTACAGGCAGTCGCGGCAGCATGTCGCAAAGCCCTATAAGGATAAAGCCGGACACGTCAGCGTTCAGTTTCTTTCGGATACGGAAGAGAAGAAATGGGAAGAGCAGACATTGGACATATTGCCGCAGACAATCGAACGCTTGCAGGAAAACGGTTACGAACTTCGCGACATAGCCATACTCACGCGCACGTCGGCCGAAGGCATGGCCGCTGCGCGAAAACTGTTGCAATACAAGGAAGAACACGCCGGGTCGAAGTACAAATACGATATTATATCGGAAGAATCGCTTGTCGTCAGTTCGTCAGCGTCGGTGCGGTGGATGGTCGAGATGCTCAAATACCTGAACCAGCCCGACGCCGACAGTCAATATCAAATGGCGCTGATGGCATATTCCGTCCTGAAACGCAAGAAGAAAAGCGGCGAAAAAATCGATCTGTTCGCAGCATTTCCGGACGAAGCCGTCGCCAAGCTCAAACAATTGACCAACCGTTCGCTTTACGAACTGACGGAAGGCATATTTCGCCTTTTCGAGAGCGATTTTCCCGAAAGCGAACTCGTGTATATTCAATCGTTTCTCGATTCCGTCGCCGAGTTTTCGCTGACGGAAACGGCAGATATGGGAAAATTTCTGGAGCAGTGGGAAGAAACCGGAAAAGACAGAAAAATAGTAACTCCCGATACGCAGAATGCAATTCGCATAATGACCGTTCATAAATCCAAGGGGCTTGGATTCAAGGTCGTCATAATGCCCTATTGCGACTGGGAACTGAAGCCGAGGGACGTTATCATCTGGTGTCATCCCCAAAAGCCGATGTTCGACAGCATGGCTCTTGTGCCGGTCAAATACAGCGATACGTTGCCGAAAACGATATTTTCCAAAGACTATTTCCACGAGAAGCTACATTCGTACATCGACAATTTGAATACGCTATACGTAGGATTCACGCGCGCGAAGGAAGAATTGATCGTGACGGCGCCCCTGAAAGAGCCGAAATCAAATTCCCGAATGCCAAAGCATGTCACGATAGCGAATCTGCTTTATCTGGGAGTGTCGAAGGATGACGAATACGCGACGGACCCGGAAACCGGCCTCTATGAACGCGGGACATGGCAGCATCCGGCGGACGGCAAGGATGGAACGGACGGCAAGGACGGCAGCAATGGCGGCAATGGCGGCGGCAAGGACGGCAATGGAAGCAATGGCGGCAGTGAGCAGTCGGAAGTGGAGGAATTGGCAATGAAACGTTTTTATTCCGTCTCGCCAGACGACAGGCTGCATTTGCGAATACACCGGAAGGGAGGCTTCATAGACGACGAAAAGCGCAAATACGGCGTCCTGATGCACGATATTCTTAGTCGGGTCGTAAGTTTTGACGATATTGTACCGGCTATAAACGAAAAGATTTTTCTCGGCGAGGTAAGCGGCGACGAGTCGGAAGCGCTCAGGGAAAAGCTGACGGAATTGATGCGGCAAGAGCCGGTCGGGAGCTGGTTTGACGGCTCGATGCAAGTCATAAACGAAGCCGAAATCCTGTTCGGCAGAGGGCGGTCGCGCCGTCCTGACCGTGTGATGACGGACAAAAACGGACGTGTCGTCGTCGCCGATTACAAGTTTGGAGAGAACAAAGAAGAATCGTATCGCATTCAAATCGGTAAGTATGTGTCGCTTATACGCGAAATGGGCTACGCCGAAGTGACCGGTTATCTGTGGTATATAACCCTAAACGAGATAGAAAAATGTATTTTTTAATCTTTTCCTTTCATATTAGCAAAAAAAAACATAATTTTGCAGGACTTTTAAGAGTATGAGAAAAGTAAGAAAAATGAAAGTACACAGAGAAGGGACAGGGCTGCTTCTGTCCATGTTTACGGTATTGTTTGCCGTAAACCTCTCTTTCTATTATACGCTGGAAAACAAGATATTCTTCTATATCATCCTTGCAGCGTCGGCGACGCTGTTTCTTATCGTGCTCAATTTCTTTCGCTGTCCGTATCGCCGGTTTCCGTTCGATTCCGAAGGTCTTGTGATAGCGCCCGCCGACGGCACGATCGTAGCCGTCGAAGAGGTTATGGAAAACGAGTATTTTCACGACAGGCGGATACAGGTGTCCATCTTCATGTCTCCTCTCAACGTACATGCCAACTGGTTTCCGGTTAACGGCGTCGTGAAGCACGTTTCGCATAGCGACGGCCGGTTTAAGGCGGCATATCTGCCGAAAAGCAGCACCGACAACGAACGCTCAACGATTGTCGTCAGGACAGAATACGGCATCGAAGTTCTGGCGCGTCAGATAGCAGGGGCGATGGCGCGACGGATAGTGACCTACGCCAGAGAGGGCGATTGTTGCCGTGTCGACGAACAGATGGGATTCATCAAGTTCGGCTCGCGTGTGGATACGTTCCTTCCGGTGGGAACGGAGATACTTGTGGACATGGACCAGAAAGTGACCGGAAACCAGACCCCGATAGCGCGACTTGGCAGAATCATTTATACGCCGCCCGAAACCGATACGCTACCCGACACTAATACGTCACCCGACACTAATATGCCACCCGATACCGTATGAAAAAAATATACCTGTACATACCCAACACGCTGACCTGCCTTAATCTTGCCTGTGGCTTTTATGCGACTGCGGCAGGGATGCAGGGGCATTTTCTTTATGCTATGACAGCCGTTTTTCTGGCTGCGGTATTCGACTTTGCCGACGGTTTTGCCGCCCGGATGCTGAAGGCGTATTCGCCGATCGGCAAAGAGCTTGATTCGCTGTCGGACATCGTCAGTTTCGGCGTCGCTCCGGGGGCAATGCTGTACAGTTTTCTTGACGGAATGGCGGACGGCGGCTCTTTCGGCAGTCGGGCGTTCCTTCTTTCGGCGTTTTTTATTCCTGTATTTTCGGGTTTGAGGCTGGCAAAATTCAATATCGACAGCCGTCAGACGAAATCGTTTCTGGGGCTTCCCGTTCCGGCGCACGCTATTTTCTGGGCGCCGCTCGTATATTCGCTTTCATGCTCGCCGCTTTCTTTCACGCCGCTCTCCTGCACGCTACCTTGCACGCTTTTCGGCGGCGAGGCTATAATAATATCTCCTGTTATCTTGATGGGATGTTTGTCGGCGTTGGCAATCGTTTCTTCATCGCTGCTTGTCACCGAAATCCCGATGTTTTCGCTGAAAATGTCGTCTTTGAGATGGAAAGACAACAAGTTGCAGTATGTTCTACTGGCTTCGGCCATTTTATTAATCGTTTTTTTTGGCTTTGCCGGCGTCTCGGCGACAGCTCTTCTGTATGTTCTGATGTCGATTCTGGCATACAGGGGAGTTGAAAGTTGATGTAATCTCTGGATTGCTTCGTTCCTACCAATGACGGATACCGCACACGCAATGATGGTTACCCCCTCCGGTCATGTCGACCGGAGCGCAGCACAATCATGTCATGTCGACCGGAGCACAGCGCAGCGGAGACATCTGTTATCCTACACGCGAGATGTCTCCACTACGCTGCGCTCCGCTCGACATGACAAGGGAGGTATCCGTCATTGGCAGGTTATCGAATGACTAAT
>JAITPH010000066.1 GCA_031289515.1 Tannerella sp. | reverse complement strand
AGTCAAGCGTATAAAACACAGGACTATGGATAAAACGATTATCGAAAGATTGGATCCGCTTAATGATTATCTGTTTTTCAAGATCATGGGCGAGAAAGGCGATGAGGAGCAACTGATGGCTTTTCTCAATGCGGTATTGAAAAAAACAGGCAACGACGTGATAGCGCATATAGAGATTATCGACAACAGGAAATTTACCGGCGAGGTGCTCGGCGACAAGGCAAGTATCCTCGACGTCCGCGCCGAAACCGGGGACGGCGTCAAAGTCAATATCGAAGTACAGATAGGAGACAAGGGTAACATGGAAAAACGAAGCCTGTACTACTGGGGGCTTGAATACACGCGAGTACTGGACGCCGGACAGGATTATGATAAGTTGCCGAAGGTGATAGCCATCAACATCGTGGATTTCGAGATGAAACGGACGGAAGGCTTCCATACAAGCTATCACATTTGGGAGGACGAGGAAGATGTTATACTGTCCGACGTACTTGAGATACATTTTATAGATATGGTCAAGTTCAGGAGGCTGAAGGGAAAGGACATAGCGAACAACAGACTTCATCGCTGGCTGACATTTTTAAACAGGAATACAAACAACAATATATTGGAGGAGGTAATAAATATGGACACGGCAATACAAAAGGCACAGGAGAAAATGATTTTCGTAACAACAGACAAGGAAGAACTTCGCGCCTATCAGATGCGAATGATGGCTATTTCCGACCAAGTCAGCGGATTAAATTCCGCTCGTCGGGAAGGCAAGATGGAAGGCAGAATGGAAGGCAGAATAGAAGGCGAAAAGATCGGCGAAAAGAAAGGCAGAATGGAAGGCAAGAAGGAAGGCAGGATGGAAGGCGAAAAAAAAGGCCGCTTCGAGCGTGATTTTGAACTTGTCAAAAGGCAGGCTGCAAAAGGAAAGTCTATTGAGGAGATAGCCGATTTTATGGATATATCCGTAAAGCAAGTACAAAAAATTCTACTGGCGAATTGATTTGCCACGTCATGTCGACCGAAGTGGAGACATCTGTTTGTCAGGAAGGTGTGTCAAAAATACGCAGATAAAGCAGATTTTCGCAAATATGAATCTTTATTGTAAATATGAATCATGATAAACAAGTATTGGAAAATCCGCGTATATCAGTATAATCCGCGTCATCTGCGTGCCGATTAATTTTTGAAACAACCGTCTTTCTTATAATGACGAAAAAAAACGGCTGCGCTTGCCGTCATTGCGAGGAACGAAGCAATCCAGAAGATATACAGGGCGCCGGATTGCTTCGCAGGCTCGCAATGACGGCAAACAATCCTTTATTGGCAATGACAAATGCCATACCTATCCGGCGAAGCAAGTTATTGTACATAATACAATAACCTGCTTTTTCGCAAAATCAATCCCCAGCAAAAAAAAAGAATACTTTTTTGCAGATTGTAGGAATAATGACTATCTTTGTCTTGCTATTTTAAAACAAAAATATGGAAAAAACATTCAGAGAGGCGATTAAACATCGCCGCAGTTATTATGCAATTGCGCAAGACTCGCCTGTCAGCGACGCTACGATTGAAGAGTTTGTGCGCTGGGTTGTCACTTATGCGCCGTCCGCATTCAATTCGCAGTCGGGCAGGATTGTGTTGTTATTGGGCGAGCATCATGCGAAATTATGGAACATCGTCGCCGACGTGTTGCGTAAGATCGTGTCGCCCAACGCATTTGCCGTCACGGAAAAGAAAATCAACGGTTTCGCGGCGGGACACGGCACAGCGCTGTTTTTTGAAGACGAAAGCGTCGTGAAAGGCTTGCAGGAGCAGCTTCCCACTTATGCGGAAAATTTCCCTGTCTGGTCTACACAATCGTCAGCCATGCACCAGTTCGCGCTTTGGACGCTTCT
This sequence comes from Tannerella sp., assembly GCA_031289515.1. Lineage (GTDB taxonomy): Bacteria > Bacteroidota > Bacteroidia > Bacteroidales > Tannerellaceae > Tannerella. The sequence continues at coordinate 5,277 of JAITPH010000066.1, read as the reverse complement.
GGACGACGCCGGGTTAGGCGTCTCGTTGCAGCATTACAATCCGTTGATAGACGAAGATGTACGCCGGACGTGGAATCTTCCCGCAAATTGGAAACTGATAGCCCAAATGCCCTTCGGCGCGCCGACAAAGGAGCCTGCGCCGAAGACATTTCAGCCGTTGGACGAACGTATTAAGGTGTTCAAATAGAGCGCCGAGCTATTATTTCACGGAAAACTCTTTCGTCTGCTTTACCGGTTGGATTGTTCCATCGGAATTGAAATACAATTTATCGACGCACACCGAACGCAGCCAGTCGTTAAATTCGCCTTTCTGTTCCGACAGTGAGCTATCGTGATAAAACGAATACCACTGTCCCTTAAACTCGACTACCGAGCCGTGGTTCGTATAGCTATTGGTCGGCTCCATGTAAATACCCTGATGTGTCCAGGGACCGAGCGGACTTTTGCCTGTTGCATAACGTAACCGGTTATCGCCTTTTACTCCGTCTTTCCAGTTATCGTCATGGTTGTCGGAATATGTAAGATAATAAACGCCATTACGTTTGAACACCCAAGTCGCCTCGTGAAAATCGACCAAGCCCTCCATTTTCTGAAGTTCTCCGTCCACTTCCATCATGTTATCTTTCAGTTTACCGCCGAGACAAACGCCTCCGCCGCCCTGATAAATATAGACTTGTCCATCGTCGTCGATGAATACGTTAGGATCGATCTGCGACTGCATGCCCTTCACATATCCCTGAACAACAAAGTCTTTCGCCGGCGACTTGCTTGTAGCCAAGCCTATCTTCCACGAACTGCCCCATCTCGTTTCGCTCGGATGCGGAAAGTAGAAATAGTATGTTCCGTCTTTGTAGACGCAATCGGGCGCCCACATGAAACCGCCTTCCGGACGTCCCCACTCCACCTGACTTGAGCGAAGTATTTCGCCGTGATCGACCCAGTTAACCATGTCGTCGGTCGAAAAAACGTGATATTGATCCATCAAATCGCATCCGCGTGGCGGAGCTACGTCATGCGAGGGATAGACATACAGACGACCGTCTGCCCATACCCGCGCCGACGGATCGGCTGTGTATAAATGTTGTACAAACGGATTCTTTGCCGTTTGAGCGTACAAGTCACCGCTCTGTGCGCAATTTACGCAAAATAAACATAATAATAAGATACTTTTTTTCATTGCATTGATATTTAATTATTTAATTGTATTTATAGTTTCTCTGTTATCGCCCGGCCTTCGTATTTTATCTTTTTATCAGGACTTTCCGACGAAACGGACTTCGATTCTCCGACAATAGTAACATTGAAAAGTCTGCTTTTCAGCATTTTGGGAAAAGCGCCCTGCACGTCGCCTATCGTCAAAGTCTGTTCCTTGTCGTTCCATTTGAATGAAACAGTCGAGAAAGCGCCTTTTTCGTAGTTGTAGTTATCGCCTTCGTCCTCGTAGAGCACAAATTCGGCGTCGCTGCCGGGGAAGATGAATAAATCGAGATTATCCCACTGTTTTTCAGTCGCATACTGCATTACCGGCGCGTAAGGAATGATGCTTCCGGCTTTGACGAACAGGGGAATTATATCTATCGGGCAAGGATAATCGACGTTTTGCCCTCCGGCATATTTTTTCCCTGTATGGAAATCGTACCATTCGGAGCCGCGACCCGGCAGATAGACGCTGCGCGTTTTAACTACGCTGAAATCCTCGACAGCCGTTCCCGTGGCGCGCGAGACATACATCGAATCCGTTACCGGAGCTACCATCAGCGATTTGCCGAACATGTACTGGTCGTCGATGTCGCGAACTTTGGCGTCGCGTGCGAAATCCATGAACAAAGCCCGCATCATCGAGCCTGCGTCTGCCGAAATATCATGGGCATTAGAGTATATGTACGGCAACAGACGGTAGCGCATTCCGATATATTTCGCCTGCGCGTCGAAAGCCCAATCGCCTTTTTCCCCGAACTGGTATATCTCGCGGGGCGTATTCGTGCCGTGCGACCGCATCATCGGCGTGAACGCGGCAAACTGTAGCCAGCGAACATATAATTCATGGAACGCTTTGTCTCTCAAGCCGCGGGGATATGCCCTGTTCGACCAGAAACCGCCGATATCCGCGTTCCAGTAAGGGATTCCGCAGAGAGAGAAGTTCAGTCCGGCGGGTATCTGTTTGCGCAGGACGCTCCAGCGCGAATCCACGTCGCCCGACCATGAGTTGGCTGCATAACGCTGCTGACCGGCAAAAGCCGAGCGGGTGAGGATGAATACACGTTTGGCGGACGTCGATTTACGCTGATGTTCATAGACACCGCCGACGGTGAACAGCGGAAATGCGTTGGATACGTCTCTGTATGCTCCGAGATAGGCGGATTCATTGAAAGAATCTTCGCCGATATTGTCTTCCGGCTCGGTTGCGTCGAGCCACCAGCCGTCAATTCCAAGCGAAAACAGGTTTTTGTTCATGTATTTCCAGTAGATGTCTCTCGCTTCGGGGTTGAACGGATTGTAAACTTTTACTCCGATTCTTTGTGGATATGTGTCAAAATCGAAAAGCAAGCCTTTGTTTTTTAGTTCTTTATGTATGTCCGTTTCAGGTCCGAAAGACGGCCAGACGGATATTGCAATGTGCGCGTTGTTTTTATGCACTTCTTCGATCATCTTTTTGGGGTTGGGAAATGCCGGATTGTCGAATTTGACGGCGTTCCAGCGTTTGTTGTCCGTGCCCCAATATTGCCAGTCCTGAACTATTCCGTCGAGCGGAATGCCTAACTGACGGTATTTTTTTACCGCGTCAAGGAGTTCCTGTTGCGAAGCGTATCGCTCGCGACTTTGCCAGAAACCGTACGTCCAGAGCGGAAACATCTGTGCCTGACCGGTCAGGAGGCGTATCTGGACGATTGTGCCGTCGGCGGTTTTGCCGTACATGAAATAGTAATCCATGCAGTTGCCCGATGTGGATGTGAGAGTCATTCCGTCCAGGTTGTCCTTGTATGTTGTGGGAGAATAGTTGTCCCAGAATACGGCATATCCTTTTATTGAGTGAATGATCGGGATAGCTATCTCCATGTTTTGCTGGCGGAGGGCGATGGTTTTGCCGCGTTGATTCAAGCCGCCTTTTTGATGTTGTCCAAGTCCGTAAACCGCTTCCTGTTTGTCTATTACGAACGTTTGTTGTATTTGGTATGACTTGCCGCTTTTGTAGTCGCGCGGCTCAAATTTTGTCGATGTGTTTTTCTCCGATATGAAAGGGCGGGTATCGATGCCGTTGAACGAGACGTCGCCTGTCAGCAAGTTCAAGGTTGCAATCCGGGTTTGTGTTGAAAGGGTTATCACATTATTATATTGGGTAAGTCGGAGGTCTGTTTTTTGCGGCGTCATTATCACCGAGAAGCTCTTTTTTTCTGTTTTTTCTGTTCCGGCGGGGTATTTCAGTACTCTGACGATGTCGTCGTTATAGAATTGGAGTTCTATATCGACGCCGTTAACAGTTGCCTTAACGCCGCTTTCGGTGCGTTGATAGCCGCTGAAGTCCTGCGAATACAAGTGACTTGCAAACAGGGTTATCGTTAATATTGCTATAATCTTTTTCATTCTTTGTTTTGTTTTTAATTGTTCTTATTTAATTTGTTTTTATTGTAGTTATCCGTGCTTTCCACTTAAGTCCGGATTGCTTCGTTCCTCGCAATGACGGCAGACCTATCCGTCATTGCGGTGGTATCCGTCATTGTTGCAGTATCGGCATTTCGAGGGACGAAGCAATCTGGAATTTAATTGACATTTAACAATTTTACCCATCAGTTCTCAATTCCACGCTCTTCACTCTTGAAGTCTGGATTGCTTCGTTCCTCGCAATGACGGTTACTTGCCTTCGACCAACGACCAATCCCAAAGAAAGACAGGGCGCTGGATTGCTTCGTTCCTCGCAATGACGGATACTGCCCGATATGACGGTCTACGCGACTTTCAACTGAATAAGACTTTCAACTGAAGACTTTCAACGGCAGAAGTCTTTCAATTGCTCTCCGTTCCCAGATTTCCGTTCACATAGCTGTTTTTGGCATTGTTTTCTATGCGGACTTTGCCGCGAACGGTATTTTCGCTAACTATTGCGCGGTCTACCTTATCGCTCAGGAACACTTGCGGGCTATCGTTCATGAAGTCGCAGCCACGTATGGAGACAGAGCCGCTATTAACCTGTATCGCGCTCCGGTTTTCTTTTTTCCTGTCCCACTGGACAAAGATACATTCGGCAAAACCCACCGTACCGCGGCCGCCAATCTTCGCTATCTGATTGCAGGGACCCCAAAAAGCGCAGTTCACAAACCGCACATTACCGCGATTCGCGTCCGTCACTTCTATCATAGTCGGGTCGTCGCCGTTCAAAGCAACAAATTCGGCATTAGTAATAAGCAGACCATAAGGCGCGCTCTGTTCTATTTTCACCGACGTATGGCAAGCGTCGGCGCCAATTCCGAGGAAGTTACCGTTACACGAGCCGGTGCTGCCCTGGCTTGCGCCGAATTTATAGCCCACTTTATAGCCGAAGCAGAACGTATTGATGACATAATGCCAGTCCGTGCGTTCAAAGATAAAAGCCTCGCCGTTTTCGCGTTGCCAGTCGTAAAGCGTCTTTTTCATGCTCCACCACGGATTCCAGTGCACGTTTTCGATTCTGCCTATATCATAGATAGCGTCCACATAAATGCCTCTGCGCAGCGGCTGGCCGCTAATATTCCGGATAAGGGCGCGTTCATTGTGCGACGCATCGATAGCATTGTAGGGATTAAGCATTTCCACATCAAGCAAAGCAGGATTTTTGCCTTTCATTGCAACGCCCCACGGATACGAATCCGGTATTTTGTCCGGGTCTTGCAGCGGCCAGTACATCACAATGCCACGCAGCGTACTGTTCGTGTTAATTGTAATAGTCGGAGTAGCTTCGATATCCTTGCCTTTGCCTCCGGTTATCAGTAGCGTAGTACCGTCGTCGCCCGGTTTAGGCATTCCGGCGTTACGTATTCCGTTATGCGAAGGCACAGATTCGAAAAAGCCTTTTAGCGTGACTGTTTGCGGAACATTCAAAGAGCCTGCTATAAGATACGTACCGCGTGGCAGGTAGACCGTTCCGCCTTGCAGGCCGAACGAATTAAGCGCTTTCTGAATAGCGTCCGTATCATCCGTTTTACCGTCGGCTTTAGCGCCGAAATCAAGCGCAGAAACAACATCTTTCGATTCCGCGTAAGGTATTATCTCCACATTTTTCTTTTGAGCAGACAAGCTGCACAA
>JAITPH010000002.1 GCA_031289515.1 Tannerella sp. | reverse complement strand
CAGCAGTATAGCTTCCGTGAGAAGCTGGTCGGGCAGGATATTCCGTTCGACGAGCGGCTTGATGACGCCGTGGCTGTCGGTATATGTTTCGACTGCTTCTTTCCAAGGCCACACTTTGTTTAACGAGCCGAGCATGAAACCCGACAAGACGGCTATCGTAATATCGCGAAAGTTGTGCAGCGCGAACGACAAAATCCGCGAAAAGGTCGTTATACCCGCGAATACTCCGCAAATGAAAGTAAGCAGTACGGATAATTTAAGCGATTTCACCGCGTCCATTATAAAAAAATATTTCCCCAGAAGTACGAGAATGAAGCTGCCGGAAATGCCAGGAAGTATCATTGCGCATATAGCTACGGCTCCGCAGATGAAGATAAACCAGTAATCGTCGGGCGTTTTGGCCGGCGTCGCCATTGTGATGAAAAAGGCGGCGACAGCGCCTGCGACGAAGCTGATTATAGTTTTCCAGTTCCATTGCCGGACGCTTTTGACGACAATCCATGTCGACGCCAATACAAGTCCGAAGAAGAACGCCCAGACCGGAATCGGGTATTCGGTGAGCAGGAAAGTGATAAGTTTGGCGAGCGAAAAGACGCTTATACCTATTCCAAGTACGATGGATACAAGGAAGTTGCCGTTTATGGCTTTCCAGAACAAATTCCATTTAAAGGCGAAAAAGAGTTTCAGCGACGACAGATTAACGCTTTTTATCGAATCAATCAGTTCTTCGTAGATGCCGACGATGAAAGCTATAGTGCCGCCCGAAACGCCCGGCACTACGTCGGCAGCGCCCATTCCCATGCCTTTGAGTATTAACAGCGAGTAGTCTTTGATATTTCTTTTCATTTCAGTTATTATGAGTGTAGTCTTTAAGATAGTCTGTAGCCAGATTTTGATTCGTTTCATCTTTCGATTCCGAATCGGACGAATCATCCGTAATTTCAAAAAGCGATTTGAAAATATCCCCTTTGAAACGAATATAACATTCATCCAGCAATTCGGCGGCTTCTTCTTTGCGATCGGTTTCAAGGCAGCATTTTATACAACCGGCATAGATAACCGCATCGTTCAGTTTTCCGCTTTTGATAATCTTTTTAAATATATGGTATGCCTCCTCGTAAATATCGTTAGCCATGTAACATTCGGCGAAATACTTGTTTAATACAGGGTCTGTAATTTCGCTCTCCGCCTCCATTTCTTTAAAAACGGCCAAAGCCTTTTCGTAGCCCCGGATTTTGATGAGGCTGATAATTTTTGACTTTCTGATGCTGTTTTTCGTTTCTACGCAGCTGTTATCGTCATTGGGATAGGGAATTGGGTTTGAGTTGGAATCAAAACAGGCCAGCGCGAAATCAAATGATTCGATTGCCTTGTCAAATTCCTTGATGTCCGAATAGATTCTGCCCTGTATCGACCACAGATCGACGAAATAGGGGTCTTTGTCGAGTAATTCCCTGCAAACGTCAAGCGCCTCGCTCGCTTTTTCCTGCTTATACAGGTTGATAATCAACTGTATTTGTATAGCCTTATTGTCGGGATACTTTTCCTGCGCCTTTTGAATATTTTTGTATGCGCCGATCACGTCATCTCCAAAACTGTTCTCTCCGATGACGTATTCTTCGATAACGTCTTCGAGGTAATCACAATTTTCTTTTTCCAGCCGACCGACAAACTCACTTGCCTGTTCAAACTTCTTGAGACGGCACAAACTGATTGTGCGAAGCAAGTCCAAATCACTGTCTCCTATGATATTAATACTGTCGAGTATTTCCAAAACCGCTTCATAATCGTTAAATTCCAGCATAACTCTGCAATAAGCCACTTTGAAAGTATAATTGTTCGAATAAAACTTTTTGCCGATTTCGATGGCGTCGTACAAATTTTCAAAATCCCCGCTTTCGAGGAAATAATCTATCAGAGTAATGACTTCACCCAATTCGAAGCGAGGATTTTCACTGTTTTTGGTAGAATGAAAAAGTTTTAGCAGTTTTGATATGTCCTCCATTGTTATTGCTTTTTTATCTTGTTCCAAGTGTCTTTGAGAGAAACGGTGCGGTTGAAAACGAGTTTGTCGCTTTTGCTGTCGGGGTCTACATTGAAATATCCGATGCGCTGGAACTGAAAATGGTCGTATGGCTGAGCGTCTTTCAATTCTTCTTCGACGAAACAGTTGGTCAGAACCTTCAGCGAATCGGGGTTTAACAGTTCGTTGGCAAGTTTGAGCTTGTCTTCGCAGGCGGGATTTTCGACGATGAAAAGGCGGTCGTACAACCGCACTTCGGCGGGTATGGCATGATTTACCGAGACCCAGTGAATGGTGCCTTTTATCTTGCGATTGCTGCCGGACATTCCGCTTTTCGATTCGGGGTCGTATTCGGCGTAAACCTCGATGACTTCGCCGTTATCGTTTTTCTTGCATCCCGTACATTTTATTATATATGAGCAACGCAGGCGGACTTCCTGACCGGGCGTGAGGCGGAAATAGTTTTTCGGAGCGTCTTCCATAAAGTCTTCGGCTTCGATATACAGTTCGCGCGTGAAAGCTATCTTGTGCGTTCCGGCCGAAGGATATTCGGGGTTATTGACCGAATCGAACAGTTCGACCTTGTCTTCGGGATAGTTTACGAGTATGAGTTTGACCGGATTTATTACGGCGGCTACCCGCTTGGAAGTGGCGTTAAGGTCTTCCCTGACGGCAAATTCGAGTTGCGCCATGTCGATTATTCCGTCGTATTTCGTATAACCTATCATGTTAATGAAATTACGGATGGATTCGGGCGTATAGCCTCTGCGACGGAAGCCGCAAATTGTAGGCATTCGGGGATCGTCCCATCCGTTCACGATATTTTCCTTGACGAGAAACAGCAACAGGCGTTTGCTCATAATCGTATAAGTGAGGTTCAGGCGGTTAAATTCTGTCTGTCTTGGACGATACTCGTCGTAAACCTTGTTTTCGTCGAATCCATCGCCGGTTATTTTGTTTGCCTCCTCAATGAGAAGATCGATGAAATGGTCGTACAGGGGGCGGTGAACTTCAAATTCGAGCGTGCAGAGAGAATGAGTGACGCCTTCAAAGTAATCGCTTTGTCCGTGTGCAAAGTCGTACATCGGATATACTTTCCACGTCGAGCCTGTCCGGTGATGCGGGTATTTTATTATGCGATAGATGATCGGGTCGCGGAAGTGCATGTTCGGCGAAGCCATATCGATTTTGGCGCGAAGCGTCATTGCGCCTTCGTCAAATTCGCCTTCGTTCATGCGCACGAAGAGGTCGAGATTTTCGTCGACCGGTCTGTCGCGGAAAGGGCTGTTCGTTCCGGGCTGCGTCGGCGAACCTTTTTGTGCGGCTATCTGTTCTGCCGTCTGCTCGTCGACATAAGCCTTTCCGGCTTTGATAAGCCGTATGGCAAAATCGAACAGTTGCCCGAAATAATCGGAGGCGTAATATATTTTTGCCCACCGGAATCCAAGCCATTTGATATCTTCCTGAATCGAATCGACATATTCGACGTCTTCCCTGGTCGGATTGGTATCGTCGAAGCGCAGGTTGCAGATGCCGCCGTACCGTTGAGCGATGCCGAAATCCAGACATATAGCTTTTGCGTGTCCGATATGCAGATAGCCGTTCGGCTCCGGCGGAAAGCGTGTCTGTATGCGCTCGCTGTTAAGGCTTTCAGCCAAATCGTTCTCAACTTTTTGTTCGATAAAATTCAAACTTTTCCTGTTCTCTTCCTGAATTGTATTCTCAGCCATAATCATTAACATTAGTAATACGAGCGGCAAAGGTACGATATTTATAGACATTAGCCAACGTGCGGCGTAGATTTTTATAAACATCGCCCGAATAAAAAAAAATAATTATCTTTGCTTTTTTTTTAATGCCGTGCAACGTTTCAAGAGAAACTTGCATCTGTATAAAAGAATGTAAGCGATGACTATGGATGAAAAACAACTGATAGAAGGTTGTATTAATGGTGACAGAAGAGCGCAAAAGGCTCTTTATGACAGGTTTTCCCGCCGTATGATGGCTGTATGTCTCCGATACGTAAAGGACTCGGAAGACAGTCGTGACTTATTGCAGGAGGGCTTTGTGAAAGTGTATACCAACATCTGCAAGTTTACCGGAGAAGGCTCGTTTGACGGTTGGGTACGGAAGATTTTCGTGAATTGTGCGCTGGAATTTCTGCGCCGTAACGATATATTGGCGAATTCGGACTGTATCGACGACCGGGAATATGAGGATTTACCGGACGAAACGACGCTGTCGCAAATATCGGCGGAAGATATTATGACATGCGTCAGGTCGTTGCCGGACGGATTCAGAGTTGTATTCAACATGTTTGCCATCGAGGGTTATTCGCATAAGGAGATAGGAAAAATACTTAATATTAAAGAGAGCACGTCGCGTTCGCAATATATACGTGCGCGGAAGGCTCTTCAGAAAATGATTCTTAAACATTAATTATATATAATGGAAAAGGAAAAGGGAAAATGGGAAGAAACAGTTCGCTCGAAATTAATTGATTTTGAGGTGAATACAAATCCGGGAGATTGGGATGCGATTTGCGACAGGCTCCCGGCGGGCAAGACGGTAGCGTTACGGCATTACCGCAGATTCGGTTATATCGCCGCCGCCGCGATAGCTTTTTTGATTATCGCCGGAGGTCTGTATTATTATGGCTTCAATGACAAAACGGCGAATACAATGGCTGTCGTGAATGATTCGGTGTCGGAGGAAACGGTTGCCGAGCCTGTTGAAAACCCTGTTGATAAAGGTGTTGAAAACTTGTTGAAAAGTTCTGCCGAAAGTGAAGACACCCATCTTGAAAAGAAGGATGTCTTGAACAATACGAGTGCGCGTACCGAACGGTTGAAAACATTATCGGCCGAAAAATCCGACCTCGCTGCCGTCCGGAAGATAACCGTGCCGGACATTAAAGAAGCGGCAAAGGAAATCCTGAGAGAGCCGAAACGCAGAGAAACGGAAACGATACATTACGACAAGCCGTATTCCAAAGAACTGATGGCTGATGCTTCAAGGGAAACCAAACAGCGTCGCTGGGGCTTCGGAATGGGCGGCGGCAGCTATTCTTTAAATCCGAGTTCGTCGGCTATACCGATGAGCACGTATTCTTCGAGGGCGAACGACGAATATATACTTGATAACAATACAGTCACGCTTCGCGGTCAAAACATGGCAACCAATAGCTCTCTCAACGGCGTGAATATGAAAGAGTACGAGAAACCGACCGATAATGTAAAGCATAAGATACCGTTATCGGCAGGTCTGGGCGTAAGCTATTACCTGAACGACCGGTGGTCGTTGCAGAGCGGTCTGGTTTATACGCTACTCCGGTCGGAATGGGATTATTATGTCGGAAATGACGAACACCGGATAAAAAAGCAAAAACTTCATTATTTGGGAATCCCCCTGACTGCATCCTACAAGATAGCCGAATGGAACAGATTTCGGCTTTACGCCTCTGCCGGAGGCATGTTCGAGTACAACGTATACGGAAATATAAGGAATATTTCGATAGTTTCGGCAGCAGATGAACTCAAGACCGAAGAGACCGAATATTTACGCATGAAAGAACCGTTATGGTCGGTAAATGCGCGTGCCGGAATTGCTTATCCGCTTTGGAGGTTTTTCAATCTGTATGCCGAAGGCGGCGTTTCTTACTATTTTGATAATAAAAGTAATATAGAAACTATTAGGTCGAGTAAACCGTTTAATGTATCTTTGCAGGCCGGTTTACGCTTGGGCTTCTGAAAATGGAATCAAATATAAATGTTTAATATAGTAAATTTAAGAAAATGAAAAAATTGAGTTTGTTTATCGTAATGACGCTGATGAGCGTTTTATGGCTGACTTCCTGCCTTGAAGGAAGTAATGTGGAGCAGAACGTTACTATCGGAGTACTGGACTATGGAAATACTTTTGAACCGGTATTAAAGACCAACGGCGGGAATGTTTACTCTCCCAATCTGAACACCCTGATAGCGCTACAGGAAATGGAAATAGGGGGATGCTATTATTTCCAATACAGTCTCGACAGGGATTTGCCCGAAAATTCTGCGAACGCAGTTACTGCTAACGGCTACTTTACTGTTACATTGTTGAGCAATCCTCAGAAGATACCGCAGTATTATTTGTCGTCTTATCTGACGGACACAGCATCTGTTTTGCCGGATGAAATCGCCGTATTGAGCGGTTGCGACGGAATGGATTATGTCGAAAGACGACTGATTATGCAGCATACCGTAAGTCATCCTTCGGACTTTGAACTTAACTGGAGTTTGTCGTATGATCACTCGACAATGATGCCTACCGAGGATAACGGTCAGCGTTATTACGACTTGTTTCTGCGCGCAACGGTAAGTAAGAGAGGCGACAAGACCGTCGCATCCGAAAATACGCCTGTAAATGCTTATAATATAGACAATTATTTTGAAGATGTTGCTTACAGGGAGAAAAATTTATTAGGCAGCAGTTACAATTCATCGACGTCAAAGTTCAATTTACGAATAAACTATGCCGCCGAAATAGATGACAACCAAAACATCATCTGGAAAAGCGTAATAAAGGATATATTTATAGTACAATTTCTTCAATCC
>JAITPH010000270.1 GCA_031289515.1 Tannerella sp. | reverse complement strand
CATAACCGGCGTCTGGGTGAGAAAATAAGTTTCAGTCGAACAAACTTTGCATAACCGCAAAAGACTTGATAATGGGAAAATCAGTCAGATGAAGTCTGTAATAGCTTAAAATATGTCTGATAATGTCGGCGCGTTCCTGTCGCGAGAATGTGTACAGCGACATGTTTTCGTAGTTGATGCGCAGCAAACGCTCGAAGACGACGCTCTCTTCCCTGCTTAAAAAGTTGTCGTGCGCAGGCAATTCGTCGGTAAACACTCCGTTTCGCAAATCGAAAATGCGTCCTGCCCTATACGATTTGTTGTCTGGTCGAATACCCAGATAGTGAGCGAGTTGAAACAGGAAAGTAAGATGGAAGTTAGCAATTCCGGCGTCGGCAATTTCGAGCCACCTTATCGAGCGGCAAAGGTAGTCGAACAGAGGGCGGTTGGCTTCTTTCTCCTGAATTATCCGGTAGAGCGTCTCCGAAAGAAACAAGGTGATGGCGTTTTTAGACGGATCGCGGTACAACTGATAGAAAGCGCAGGCGGGTTTAGCCTCTCTTATGCGTTGTATGTCTCTGTTATTGAGATGTTCGACTTCCAGTTCGAGAATAGAAAGAGGCAGCATCAGGGCGCGCGAAAACTTCGACCTCTTGCCGTGCGTGTTCGACACCATGTAAGAGGCGCGTCCGAAGTCTTCCGTATACATATTTATGATGAAATACCTGTCGTTATACGGAATCGAATGTAGTACAATGCCATTAGTCTTATGCAGCATATCCGGAATTTTAGCTGCAAAAGTAAGTCATTCTTGTGAAAAACCGGCAGTCTCGGAAAAAAAATAACGGAAAAAATTTGCCGGGTAAATAAAAAGCAGTATCTTTGCGCTCGCAAAATGGCAAAACGATATGCTGACAAATCGGTATTTGCTTGTTATGATGCGAAGATGGCCTGTTCGTCTATCGGCTAGGACGCAAGATTTTCATTCTTGAAAGAGGGGTTCGATTCCCCTACGGGCTACGAAATTTAAAAGAACAAAATAAAGGAATAAAAAAAAGATGGCTAATCACAAATCATCAGTAAAGAGAGTTCGTCAGATTAAAGCTCGTACATTGCGTAACAGATACGCAGCGAAGACAATGCGTAATGCTTTGAAGAAGATTCGTATTTCAACAAACAACGATGAAGTAAAGGAATTGTTCCCGAAAGTATGCTCAATGCTCGACAAATTGGCGAAACGCAACGTTATTCACAAGAACAAGGCAGGCAATCTGAAGTCGAAGCTGGCAAAGCGCGTTAATACGCTGAGCGCCTAATGATTTGACGCATTCTGCGTCAGTGGAGGATAAGAAGCTGAACTTTCGGACAGTTCGGCTTTTATTTGCTTTCGATGGCCTGTTCGTCTATCGGTTAGGACGTGAGATTCTCATTCTCAAAAGAGGGGTTCGATTCCCCTACGGGCTACAATTTGGGGGACTTCGTACGGTTCCCCTTTTTTTTTGACAAGTTTGCAATTTTTTACTCCCGAACGTTTCGCCGAATGAAAAAAAATTGCTACATTTGTTGGCTTTTTAGAAGAATAGTATAAATTTTAATAGGACTTATGAATGAAGAATTGAAAGATGCGAGTAATGAGTATTCGTCGAAGAATATTCAGGTGCTTGAAGGTTTGGAAGCAGTACGCAAGCGTCCTGCAATGTATATTGGAGACACAGGTGAAAAAGGGCTTCACCACTTGGTCTACGAGGTGATAGATAACTCGATAGACGAGGCGCTGGCCGGTTACTGCAACAATATCGAAGTGGTAATAACCGAGGACAATTCCATCCGTGTAACAGATGATGGACGCGGTATCCCTGTCGATTTTCACGAGAAAGAAGGTAAATCGGCGTTGGAAGTCGTGCTGACCGTCCTTCATGCCGGCGGCAAGTTCGACAAAGGCACATATAAGGTATCCGGCGGATTGCACGGCGTAGGCGTTTCGTGCGTTAATGCGCTTTCGCGCTATCTTAAAGCCGAAGTCCACCGTGACGGCAAGATTTATGAACAGGAGTATTCGATAGGGAAGCCCCTGGCCGAAGTAAAGGAAGTCGGAGTGAGCGACCATACCGGTACTGTGATTATTTTCAAACCCGACGAAAAGATTTTTACGATTACGACGGAGTTTAAATATGAAATATTGGCAAACCGTATGCGGGAACTTGCTTTTCTTAATGCCGGCATCAACCTGATACTCACGGATAAAAGAGTGATAAAAGACGACGGAACGTATAAATCGGAAGTCTTTCATTCCGACGAAGGATTGAAAGAATTTGTGAGCTATATTGATCGCGCCAAAGACCTTCTTATTCAGGATATTATTCATATCAAGACCGAAAAACAAGGTATTCCGGTCGAAGTAGCCATGACATACAATACCTCGTACAACGAAAGCGTGTTCTCGTATGTCAATAATATCAATACGATTGAAGGAGGAACACACTTGACAGGATTCCGTATCGGATTGACTCGTACATTAAAGAAATACGCCGAAGATTCCAAACTGCTTGAAAAAGTAAAAATTGAAATCAAAGGCGATGACTTCCGCGAAGGATTGACAGCCGTCATTTCTATTAAAGTGGCTGAGCCTCAGTTTGAAGGACAAACCAAGACAAAGCTCGGCAACGATGAGGTGATGGGCGCAGTACAGATGGCAGTAGGCGATGCGTTAGGCTTCTTTCTGGAAGAACATCCGAAAGAAGCGAAAATCATCGTAGACAAAGTGATTCTGGCGGCAACAGCACGAGAGGCAGCTCGCAAAGCGCGTGACTTGATACAGCGCAAATCGCCTTTGACAGGCGGCGGACTGCCCGGTAAATTGGCTGACTGCTCTTCAAAAGATGCTGCCGAGTGCGAGTTGTTCCTTGTCGAGGGAGATTCGGCAGGCGGAACGGCAAAACAGGGACGCGACCGTAATTTTCAGGCGATACTGCCCTTGCGCGGAAAGATTTTGAATGTCGAGAAAGCAATGGATCATAAAGTGTTTGAAAGCGATGAAATTCAAAATATTTTTCGGGCGATGGGTGTTACAATCGGGACGGATGAAGATAGCAAAGAGTTGAATATTAGCAAAATACGTTATCACAAGGTGATAATCATGACCGATGCCGACGTCGATGGAAGCCATATTGCGACCCTGATTCTGACATTCTTCTTCCGCCGCATGCGCGCTCTGATTGATAACGGTTACGTATATCTTGCTACTCCACCGCTGTATCTTTGCAAGAAAGGGAAAACCGAAGAGTATTGCTGGACGGAACAACAACGTCAGATGTTTATCGAGACTCATGCCGGAGGCAATGAAAGTCAGGTGCATACGCAGCGATACAAAGGTTTGGGCGAGATGAACGACCATCAGTTGTGGGATACGACGATGAATCCGGATAACCGGACATTGAAACAGATAACGATAGATAACGCGGTTGAGGCTGATTCTACCTTCGCTATGCTTATGGGCGAAGACGTTGCCCCGCGTCGCGAGTTTATCGAAGAAAATGCGACTTATGCTAATATTGATGCATAATGCTCGGCGCTCTGTACGAAAATATTGACGATAAAACATCGGACTCATCCTTTCGGAGACCTGTAATCGGTATTTCGGTAAACCGGAAGGATGGTCTTTCGTGCATTGCAGAGCCTTATTTTCAATCTGTAGTATTAGCTGGCGGAGCGCCTGTGTTGCTGCCGGTTACGACGGATATTGCAGCCCTTGCTTCGGTTGTCGAAAATCTTGACGGCCTGATATTTTCGGGCGGCGGCGATATCGTGCCCGATTTTTTTGGCGAGAAGCCTGTCCCGGAACTCGACGGCATGGATTCCTACCGCGATGAATACGATTTTTTGTTGTTGCGGCTTGCGTTCAACCGTCAGTTGCCGATATTCGGTATTTGCCGCGGGCATCAACTTATAAATGTGGCTTTTGGCGGCTCGCTTTATCAGGACATTCACTCTCAGTTTTCGAAAGACGCATTGAAACATAGTCAGGATGAAGCCCGCAATGTCGTTACCCATAAAGTAACGTTGACCGAAATTCCTTCAAAGTTGCGCAAAGCCCTGAACAATCCTGCAAGTCCGGATATGTATGTTAATTCGTTTCATCATCAGGGAGTTAAGGATTTAGCGCCGGAGTTTGTCGCTACGGCGACATCGCCGGACGGATTGAACGAGGCGATGGAGCATCCCGAATATCCGGTTTTCAGCGTGCAGTGGCATCCGGAACACTTGGCCGTCGCAGGCAACGACGATATGCTGAATTTGTTCCGTTATCATGTAAACAAAGCCGCCGTTTTCGCAGAGGCTAAACGTCTGCATAACCGCATCATTACTGTTGATTCTCATACCGATACGCCAATGATTTTCACGGATTTTGATTTATGCAGGAAAGAAGGCGGAAAAGTGAATATTCCGTTGATGGAAGAAGGTCGTATTGATGCGGCTTTTATGGTGGCGTATGTTCCGCAGGGAGAACGCGACGACGCTTCTCTCCAAAAGGCTACCGGATACGCGCTTGGGCGACTGTCGAAAATCATTGACAATAAGGCGACTTGCAACGGACGTTTCGGAATAGCAAGGACGCCGGAAGATTTGGCTCGATTTAAGTCTGAAGGCAAGAAAAGTATCTTATTAGGCATTGAGAATGGATACGCGATAGGTAAAAACTTGAATAACTTGCAAAGATTCAAGTCATTAGGCGTTTCGTATATTACGCTTTGTCATAATGGCGATAATGATATATGCGATTCGGCCGCCGGTCGGGTGGAGTGGGGCGGGCTAAGTCCGTTTGGCAGAGATGTTGTCGCCGAAATGAATCGTCTCGGCATTATGATAGACGTCTCGCACGCCTCGGACAGTACATTTTACGACGTCCTGAAATACAGCAAAAAGCCGGTAATAGCTTCACATTCATCGTCGCGCGCGTTGTGTAATAACCGCCGCAACCTTGACGACGACCAAATCAGGGCGTTGGCGTCTGTCGGCGGAGTAGTTCAGGTTTGTCTTTACAAGGGCTTTATCAATGAAGACCCGGAAAAAGCCTCAGTAAGCGATGCAATCGAACATATCCTTCACATCATCGACGTTGCGGGGATTGACCATGTCGGTATAGGGTCGGATTTTGACGGCGACGGCGAACTTATAGGATGCCGGGCGGCTAACGAATTGATTCAGATAACCATGCGTTTGATAGCTGATGACGGTGGATTGCTTCGCAGGCTTGCAGTTGATGATAGTATTGCAAAGATATGGGGCGGTAATCTGTTGAGAGTGATGAGAGAAGTGCAGGATATAAATATTTAGATAATTACAGATGAAGAATAAGTTTTTTTATTTAATAGCAGTAAGTTTGCTCCTTTCATGTTGCGGTCGGAAAAGTACGTCCAAAGAAGCAGATGTTGCGGTTGCCGTCATAAGCGCGGGTAATGCCGCTAACTCGGTATCAACGCCGTCTTTCGATTCCGACAGTGCATATTATTATGTAAACAGGCAGGTTTCGTTTGGCCCTCGCGTGCCGAATACTGAAGCACACAAGACTTGCGCCGCATATTTGCAATCCGAGCTTGAGCGTTTTGGCGCAAAGGTCTATGCGCAGGCGGCTGTTTTGACGGCTTACAATAATGATAAGCTGAATGCCGTAAATATCATCGGTTCGTTCAATCCGGACAAGAAGCAGCGGATACTTTTGTTTGCGCATTGGGACACGCGTCCGTATGCCGATCACGACCCCGATGAGGCAAATTACAACAAGCATATCGACGGAGCGGACGATGGCGGCAGCGGGGTAGGGGTCTTGCTGGAGATTGCCCGCCAGATCGGAATGACCTTGCCCGAAATCGGCATAGATATTATCTTTTTCGATGCGGAAGACTACGGTACGCCTGAATTTATCAAAGATAGCAGACAGGATACATGGTGTCTCGGCTCGCAGTTCTGGGCGAAGAATCCTCACGTCCCGAATTATACGGCTCAATTTGGCATACTTCTTGACATGGTCGGGGCTAAAAGCGCTGTGTTTTACAAGGAATATACGTCGGTGCGCTATGCAAGCCAGCATGTAGAGCGCGTTTGGACTGCCGCCCGCAATCTCGGCTACGGGAAATACTTTATAAATGCTAACGGCGGCGGTGTTATTGATGACCATCATTACGTTATAAGCGGTCGGCGCATCCCCTGCATCGACATTATTAATTACGATCCGAACAACGAAAGCGGATTTGGCTCGCATTGGCATACAATGAACGATCGTATGGAAAATATTGACAAACAAACGCTTAAAGCTGTCGGACAGACTGTTCTTGAAGTGATTTATAATAAATGAAAAAAAACGCGGATTATGACAATAAATGAAATACAGGACGATATTATAAAGGAATTTTCCGTTTTAGACGAATGGATGGACAGGTACACGTTGCTCATTGATATGGGAAACTCGATACCTCCTTTCGATGAAAAATACAAGACGTTAAGCAATCTGATAGAAGGATGTCAAAGTCGCGTCTGGCTACATGCCGAATATGTCGATGGGAATATAATTTTTCACGGCGAGAGCGACGCCATGATTGTCAAGGGTATAGTTTCGTTGTTGATACGTGTTTTGTCCGGTCATACTCCGCAGGAAATACTCGACGCAGATCTGTATTTCATCAAGGAAATAGGTCTGAACGAGCATCTTTCGCCGTTGCGTTCAAATGGTCTGATTGCCATGCTGAAGCAAATGAAGCTGTATGCGCTGGCAATGACGAAGAAGTTACAATGACGTAGAGGAATAAAAAAAACGCTATCCGAATCAGGTAGCGTTTTTTTTTGCATTGTTAGAGCGGAAGACGGGACTCAAACCCGCGACCCTCAGCTTGGAAGGCTAATGCTCTATCGACTGAGCTACTTCCGCAAAATCAAAATCCAAGTCTCCACAATTGTCGATCATCAATCAAGAAGAAGTGGGCAGTGATGGATTCGAACCACCGTAGGCGTAAGCCAGCAGATTTACAGTCTGCCCCATTTGGCCACTCTGGTAACTGCCCTTTTCAAAATGCGGTGCAAAGGTACAACTATTTTTCTAAATTGCAAAAAAAATCGATCATTTTTATTGCACTTATTGCAAATTCTTCTCCTTTATTGCCCAAACTACCGCCTGCACGCTCGTAAGCCTGCTCCATGTTGTCGGTAGTTAATAGCCCGAATATCACCGGAATATCTTGCGTAGCATTAAGGTTGGCGATGCCTTCGGTTACGCCTTGACAGACGTAATCGAAATGCGGAGTTCCGCCTCTGACAACGCAACCCAAGACGATAACGGCATCGATGTCAACCTGATCTATTACCTGTCGCGCTCCGTAAATGAGTTCGAAACTTCCCGGCACGTGAAAAACTTCTATATCATCAGCCAAAACGCCATGTTTCATCAATGTATCGATAGCACCTTCGAGCAGTTTCCCGGTTATAACTCTGTTCCAATCCGAGACAACTATTCCGAAGCGCATGTCCGATGTATCCGGAACGCTGTCGTAAAGAGATAAGTCTGCTGTCGTCATACTATTTCTTTGCTAATCGGGCGCGAACGATATATTTTTCTATGTCATCCGCTTCCATTGACGCCGCATGTTTCTCTTTTATAGCCGTATATGCTTTTATCGCGTCGTCGTATTGTTGCAGACTTTCGTAAGCCAATCCCGCTTTTTTGAGGTAAAAGGGGCTTATAAAGTCATTGCCGGCTTTTGAAGCGGCTTTCTCGAAATAAGCGATACCTTCCCTGACGTCACCCGATTCGACATAGCAGTCGCCTATAAGTCCGACAATTGCAGGCGCGATGTTATTCTCGTCGCATTTGAAAGACTTCAGGTGCTTGATGGCGTTCTCCATATCGCCGGTCTTGAAGTAGCAGATGCCGGCGTAAGCCTTCGCCAGATTGCCTGACTTAGTACCTCCGTACTGGTCGATTATGTATTCAAAGCCGTCATAGTCAATGCCGTTGCCGTTAAGGGCAAGATTGAACGAATCAAGTTGGAAGTACTGCTCGCCTTTGTAAATTGCTTTAGCCGCGTTAGCGCTTTTAGGAACCAGATACAAGTAGTTGTATGCTAAGATAGCGCCTATAATTGCAGCAAGAGCAATAATACCGTAGGTGATATTTTTCTTGTTGTTCTCAATAAATTTTTCCGAACGCGAAACTATCTCTCCAACTTCTTGTTCCGCGCTTGTAATTTTCTTCTCAGTCTCTTTTTTTGCCATAATATTTATGCGTTTATATTTTGTGCGTTTTATCAAATCAGCGTGCAAAATTAGTTTTTTTACTGAAAATAATACGCACTTTGAAGGATTTTTTTTACATTTGTCAGGCAAATTTATTACGGACAAGAAACTAAAAGCATGATAATAAACAAATTATCGGTATTGAACTACAAGAATATATGTCAGACGGAAATCGTATGTTCGGTCAAAACGAACTGTTTTTTCGGCAATAATGGCATGGGAAAGACGAATTTGTTGGACGCGATGTATTATCTTTCGTTCTGCAAAAGTCATGTGCATACGCCGGAAAGCCGTCTGATACGCAACGATGAGGAATTGTGCGTACTTCAGGGCGTATACGATTACGACGGCAGGGTAGAAGACGTTTTTTGCGCTATCAGACGCGGTCAGCGCAAGCAGTTCAGGCGCAACAAAAAAGAGTACGGACGACTGTCGGAGCATATCGGATTACTGCCGCTCGTGATGGTTTCGCCCGCAGATACCGATTTGATACGTGGCGGCAGCGACGAGCGCAGGCGTTTTGTGGACATGATGATTTCGCAGCACGACAAACAGTATCTTCATTCGCTCATTCAATACAATAAAGCCCTGATGCAGCGTAACGTTTTGCTTCGCGACCATATCAATAACGCCTCGCTGTACGACGTGCTCGAAATGCAGATGGGCGCTTACTGTTCTCAAATCTACGAGAAGCGCGGGCTGTTGATAGACGAGTTGACGCCGCTGTTTAACGAATATCACGGTCTGATTTGCAGTTCGGGCGAGAGCGTCGGACTGAAGTACGAATCGCAGTTTGCCGAAAGCGATATAATGAAGGCTTTCAGGGAATCGCGGGCAAAAGACATGGCGATAGGATACTCGACCGTCGGCGTTCACAAGGACGATATCGAGATGACGCTCGACGGCGAATTGATACGCCGGATCGGCTCGCAGGGACAGAGCAAGACGTATCTCATAGCCCTCAAACTTGCGCAGTTTTCGTATATTTCATCGAAAGGACTGACGAAGCCCATTCTTTTGCTTGACGACATATTCGACAAGCTCGACGCCGACAGGGTTGAGAAGATAATCGGACTTGTGAGCGGCGACCGTTTCGGTCAGATTTTTATCACCGATACCAACAGAAAATATTTGGACTGTATCCTCGAAGCCATGGGACAGGATTATTCGCTGTTCAAGGTAGAGCATGGAGACGTCGCCTTAATGGAAAACAGGAAAATATGATAAGAAGAAATGCACAGAGTATAAGCGATATGCTTCGATTGTTCTGGCGCGACAATCCGGACTTGTATCACAAGATGCTTGAAGCGCGTGTACAGCGGCTCTGGAGCGAGATTTTCGGAGAGTCGGTGGCGCAATATACGACAAACGTATACGTAAAAAACAGGATTCTTTACGTCTCAATGTCGTCGTCGGTAATGAGGAGCGAGCTGTTGTCGATGCGGAAACGGTTGGTAGCCGCGCTTAACGGACAGGCAGGCTCCGACGTCATCGACGACGTGGTGATACGATGATTTCATCCTCCGTAATCACCATATCCATTTGTCTGTCGTGAGTTTCGGCAGAGACGGCTTCTTTAAGCTGAAATCCGAAGCACAGTCCGACGGCCGGTTTGTCCGAACCGGTTAAAAACCGGTCGTAGAAACCTTTGCCGCGTCCGATGCGGTTGCATTTGCGGTCGAAAGCGACGCCCGGAACTATTACGAGGTCGATGTCTTCCCTGGGAATCTTCATTGTAGCGTCGGGCGAAAGTATGCCGAACGCGCTCCGGACGAGTTTTTCTTTTCCTTCGTAAACGTGGAAGTCAATGTTTTCGCCCTCGACGACCGGCAGCGATATTGTTTTTCTGTCGCGCCAGTCCTCGATTAGCGCGGCGGTCTGCACCTCGTCGGGCAATGCGCAATACAGAGCTATGCTGCGGGCATTCCGGAAGACTTCCGTTTGAACGAGACGGCGGCATATCGTTTGCGAAAGATATGCCGCCGTCTCACTGTTCAATGTCTTTTTATACTCCGATATTTCTTTCCTGATGAGTTGTTTTCCGTCAGTCATACAAGGCGTAAACCGATTTTTGAATATGCGATCCCGATAC
Source organism: Tannerella sp. (assembly GCA_031289515.1). Taxonomy (GTDB): domain Bacteria; phylum Bacteroidota; class Bacteroidia; order Bacteroidales; family Tannerellaceae; genus Tannerella. Next base: position 3,464 of record JAITPH010000270.1, on the reverse strand, counting down.
GTAAGCCGATTTAAGGGCTTCGCCCTCCCTGCCGGGCTTGCGGGCGTCGAAGACGGTCGGATTCCAACGTCCGTCGTTTATCACGTCGACGGCTTTATTCAGCGTCGCGTCGTTTTTCAGAAAAATCTGGTAGAATCCTTCGTTGTCGAAGAAGTTGCGCACGATATATGCGTATATTTGCGTTTCTATCAAGTCTCTGGATATTTCCATCAGCAACGGACGCTTTTTTATTCCTTTCAAGGCTGCAAAGTCGGCGAACTTGTCGAACAGTTGCTGCTGTTTGAGGTAGTCGAACAAAGCATGATAGTCGCCGAAGGTTTTGAGTTCGTCGTGGTTTTTGTCCGAGAAATCCAGTGCAAACTGGTACAGGACGCCTGTATTGATGACGTTTGAGAAGTAGGAAGTGATGCCTGTCGTGTCGCGCGGGATGAAGATGTCCGGCATGATGCCGCCGCCTCCGTAGACGGTGCGCCCGCTAACCGTCTTGTATTCTATCGAGTCGTTCATCTTTATGCTGTCGGCGGAATAAAACTCGCCGTGCATGTAGCGGTTATACAAGTCCAGACCGTATTCGTCGGACTTTCCCAGTTCGTAGTTTTTCTGGATGCATCTGCCCGACGGAGTGTAGTAGCGGGCTATGGTGAGGAGCAGTTCCGATCTGTCGCTCAGGTCGAGTTTCGTCTGGACGAGACCCTTGCCGTAGGAGCGGCGTCCGATTATCAGTCCGCGGTCGTTGTCCTGTATTGCTCCGGTGAAAATCTCGCTTGCAGAGCCTGACAGTTCGTTTATCAGCAGTACGATCGGAATGTCCTGACACGAGCCTTTGCCGTTTGAATGTGTTTCGGTGCGGCGGTGCGCCCTGCCCTGCGTGTAGACTATCATGCTTCCTTTCGACAGAAATTCGTTTACCATATAGACGGCCGGCTCCATGTATCCGCCGGGATTGTCGCGCAGGTCGACGATGAAACTTTCCGCGCCCTGCTGTCTGAGTTTGGCTATCGAGGTGAGAAATTCGTTGTATGTGTCCCGCGCAAAACGTGTTACCTTGATGTAGCCGATTTTTTTGTTTACGATGAAGGATGCGTCGATCGAATAGTTTGGTATGTCGCCGCGCGTAAGTTCAAATTCGGTCAGGTTTTCGGCGTCGCCTCTCTGAATGCCGAGCCTTACCTTGCTGTCTTTCGTTCCGCGCAGCATTCGCATGACTTTGTTTGTGCCCAGACTGCGACCGGCGATGATTGAATCGTCGACCGTCATGATGCGGTCGAAGGGCATCAGTCCCGCTTTCTCGGCCGGTCCTCCGGAGATGATGCTTATGACGATTATCGTATCGCTTTGCATGTTGAACTGTATTCCGATGCCGCTGAACGATTTTTCGAGGTCTTCGTTCGACGATTCGACTTCCGCCGCCGGAATGTACGACGAATGGGGATCGAGTTCGCTGACTATTTGCGCTACCGCACTTTCGGTAAGGCGCTTGACGTCGACGGTGTCTACGTAGTTCCGACTGATGACGTCGAGCGCTTCGCTGATTTTGTTCTGTTCCGTACGCAGCATCCTGATGTCCGGAGAGAACATGCGGTAGTATTTACCGACGCTGAATCCAAGTACAAGGCTTGCTGCAATCAAAAGTATAATCCAGATAAAGCTCCAATTTTTTCTCATTTCTTCTATTATTTATATGTACACGTAATTTATATTTCCAGATAGTCCAAAATAATGCCGGCGCGCCGGAGGAGATTCATTCCCTCTTCGGTATGATATTTTTCGGAGTAGACGACGCGCCTGATGCCTGCCTGTATGATGAGTTTCGCGCATTCCATACAAGGCGACGAGGTGGCGTATATCGTTGCTCCGGCGCTGTTGTTGTTCGACGCCGCCACTTTCGTTATCGCGTTCGCTTCGGCGTGCAGCACGCAGGGTCTGGTGACGCCGTCGCCGTCTTCGCAGACATTTTCGAATCCTGCGGGCGTACCGTTGTATCCGTCCGATATTATCATCCGGTCTTTTACGATCAGCGCGCCTACCTGTCGGCGTTTGCAATACGAGTTTTCCGCCCATATCCTTGCCATTCTCAAATATCGCCTGTCGATTTCAAGCTGTTTTACTTCTTTTTCCGTCATTGTTTGCAGATGTTCGATTTATTTTTTTCTCTTTGAAGGGGCAAAGTTAGAAAAAAATACTAATTTTGTTGCGATATTATTGTTTTTTGTACCATTAAATAAATATAAAATGAGAAGAATCGGTTTTTTTATAACAGTTGTATGCGCTGCAATATTGAGTTCCTGCGGCGTCGGAGAGAAAGATTTTGTCGTGAAAGGCGTTGTTCCGGAAGGCTATTACGACGGCGAAACGGTTTACATGACGGACTACGACGACGGTCTGGTGATCGACAGCGCCCGGATTAAGGGCGGCAAGTTCGTCTTTCGGGGAGTGACCGACAGTGCGGCCGTCCGCAAACTGACGGTCGGCGATCTTACGGTTACTTTGATTGTCGAAAACGGCGTCATTACGGTGGACATGTCCGACGCATTCAGTCCGGACGGCACGCCGCTGAACAGGGAGCTGTGCGGTTTTATGGCAAAATGCGAAGACGTGGTAGGCATGGCGAAGGAAAGGCTGGCGGCCGTCGACCGGACGCTTCCCGAAAAGGAACAGGCGCGGCTGCAGGACGAAATATTCGACGATATACTGGCGCTGCTGAACGAAATACCTGTCCAGTACTTGCTGGAACATCCGGACGACGCGCTCGGGGCGATGGTTTTCCTTACTTGGATGCAGTTGCAGATGGAGCCTTCGGCCGAATTTTTTGAGGAAGCCGGAAAACTTGTCGGCGACAATGTCCTGAATTTCGGTCCCGTCCGGCAAATGGCCGACTATTACGGTAAAATGCTCCTGACGGCGGAAGGGCGGCCTTTCGTCGATTTTACGGTCGATAACGGCAATGCCGACGGCTCGGCTGCGTCACTTTCGGATTATGTGGGCAAGGGAAAGTATGTGCTTGTGGATTTCTGGGCTTCGTGGTGCGTGCCCTGTCGCCAGGAAACGCCGATCATAGCGGAGGTATATAAAAAATATGGCGGCGACAGGTTTACCGTCGTAAGCGTGGCCGTGTGGGACGAGCGCGAAGCAACGATAAAGGCGATAAGTGAAGACGGCAATACGTGGCCGCAGATACTCGACGCCCAGACCGTACCGACCGAACTGTACGGCATACAGGGAATACCCCACATAATACTGTTCGGTCCGGACGGCACGATAGTAGCCCGCAACCTGAGAGGCGACCAGCTGAAAGACAAAATCGCCGAAGTAATGGGGAAATAGTTGAAAATTGAAAATTGCGGCGTCCGCCGTTGCTGACGGAGCGCCGCATCCGGTCGACGTGTCGACTGAAGCGTCACAGCCGGTCGACACGACATCCGTTCTCAGTCCGATAGGATTTGCAATTCCGTCTCCCTCCGGTC
>JAITPH010000249.1 GCA_031289515.1 Tannerella sp. | reverse complement strand
CATACCCTCCGCACCTCCAAACAGCCTGCAAGGATTGCATTAAAGGCATATAAGGATGAAATATGCAGCAATCGCGGCGTAGCCCAAATCGAGGTGGAAATAGAAGACGAGGACGGCGTTCCGGTAGCGCTGGCCGACAACCAGCTGACGTGCCGCATCGAAGGTCCCGGCAAATTGCTGGGCATGGAAGCGGGCGATAACACCGACATGGGCAATTATCGCGACAATGTGCAGCGCGTCTATCGCGGACGAATGATTGCATACGTCGAAGCGACAGGCGAAGGCGATATAGCCGTCACCTTCTCGTCGCCGTGGCTGAAGACCGGAAAAATAACCGTCACCGCAAAATAGCTGTTTTTTGAAGGTGTGTCAAAAGCCAATATCTGCTTTTGACACACCTTCAGCGTGACAAAAATCAAGATATAATTTCATCCGTCACAACCCGAATAATTCGGAAACCAATTTATGAACCTTTGTACACGGATTATGATTGGCATAATCCTGTCGTCCGTTATATGCTGTTTCAAGTCTTTGCGCATTGGCGACAGCATTTTCACGACTGCCGTATTTTTCGAGCAAATCAAACATTTCCGTGCTGTTTTTTTGATATTTGTAATCATGCAGCCCTTTTGACCGGAAATTTTGTTCAATCAAATCTTGATATTGCGCTCTGCCGATTCCTGTATTATAATAGTGAAAATGCAAAAGATACCAAAGTTCAAAGGCTTCGTTTGTCCAGGCACAATCCATGTCCGCCTTATCCGCACATTTTTGAATGGCAGAATTGAATGACTGTGGCTTAAAACTGTCTCTGTCGAACACGACCCACAGTTTGTCGATTTTTCTATTCGTTTCGGCTTCTGTCTGTTTTCGAATATTTTTTGCATTGCGGACAAGTGATACCGTATTATTGCCTGTTCCGGTAATTTTGACGTCGAGCACGCCTTTTGGCAAAGCATTTTTTAACGACTCGAAATAGTTAGGCTCGGTTTTTTCCCCTTCACAGACAATCAAGAAAAAAAGACGCTTGTTCCGTATCACTTCAGCACGCTTTAATTCCTGTCGCTCTCTCTTTTGAATATGATTGGGTATTTTTATTTTTCTTGCCATTCCTGTAGTGTTTTAGAAATGTTGCCGATATAAGGAATAGCTCCATATCTGCCCTGTATGTAATCTTCTTCAAACGAACGGTCTTTGCGTACTTTACCGCCATCTTCCTTGTATTCAACCAATGAATATAAATCAGAGGCTCCATACCTGTCTTTTTCGATAAAATAAATCTGGTCTCTGCGAAATTTTCCGAGCGAAAACAGATTTGTGTCATGGGTTGTAAAAACGAGTTGTGCGTTTTTAGGATTTTCGCTTGTCGAATTAAAAAGTCGTGTAATGGCTAATGTCAGCAAAGGGTGTAAACTTGAATCCAATTCGTCAATGACTAAAACACCGCCATTTTGTAACACGTCAAAGACGGCGCCGGAAATGTCAAAAACCTTATTCGACCCCGCAGATTCCTGACTTCCCATGTCAAATTCTTGAGTTCCCACAAACTTGTTGCCCTTGTCGTATTTATTGTGTAACGTTTTGATGTTATACTTGAATGCTCCTTCCAAATCCTTTATTAACAATTCCATTATTTGTTCGGGAGCGTCTTCGGCAATTTCTTTTGAATCAAATTTTTTTCTGTCTATTTCCAAACCGTTAAAACCCAAATCCAGATTTTTATAGAAATCCAGAATCGTTTTTTTTGTTTTTTCGTTCAAAATCATCCGAAACGTGACTGACTCGTAATTTTCCCTGTTTAACCCTGAAATAGTTCTCAAGTCCTGAAACCATTTCATTATTTGTCCGGCTACGGTACCGTTAAACTGGTCAACGACGGTTAGAAACAATGCGTTGTTTCTCGTCTTTTCTTCCAAATCCGCACCTTCCTTATATGTCGCAGACACGTCGATACCGTCGCCCTGCCGGATAAAAAGACGCTTTTCAACGTTTTCCCCGGATTCAAAAAGCCATTCGGATACTACCTCTTTCGCAGTAACTTCAAAACCGTAACGGTAACGTATGCCTCCAGTTTCAAACAGGACTTCAAAGTGGGAAGCGGCTGTTTCCGTTTCCGTATTAAGTAAAAATGGAGTTACGTTCAGCGGTTTTGTCGATGACCGGTTGAAAGAATAGAGCACAATTTGTCTCATTATGCTCACTGCGCGGATGAAATTGGATTTTCCGCTTGCGTTGGCGCCGTATATGACGGCGCTTTTCAGCAAGCCGTATCCTTCTGTCGTAAAAACATTGGTTTCCTTATAATCGCTTATACTCGACGCTATTAAACTTAATGTCTTTTTTTCTTTGAATGAGAGAAAATTCCCTATACTAAATTCAAGCAGCATAATATTCAATTGTTTATAATTCTCCGCAAAGATATATCTTTATTTTGAGAAAAGATTCTTTTCGGAAAATTTTCTCAAAATAAAGATGATATGCTTTATCGGTCACTGCGTAACGCCGTGCGGCGATTCGCGGACGCCCGCGCCGTTGAAGGCGTCGATGGCGAAGACGTACGTTTCGGCGGCATTGAGGCTGCGTATCGTCAGCTCGTTTTTGCCGTAGACGGTGTAGTTGCCGTACAGTTTGTCGGCGTCCGTGCCGTAGCGGATGTTGTAGCCGACTGCGCCTTCCGCGGCTTCCCATTTCAGATGGACGACGCGGCGGTCGGCATCTCGCTCGGCGGTGAAGCCTTCGACTTCCGGCGGCAGCGGACTGCTGCTCCGGCCGAATATCCGCAGACCGGAAACGGAGAAGTTGCCCGACGGATAATATATGTTTTTGATGCGGAAATGGCGCGCCCTGACCGGCTGAAGGAGCTGGATGTAGTCGTGCGGCATGTCGGCCGTTTCGGTCGAGCGGTCGGCGACGGTCTCCCAGCGGCGGCCGTCGACGGAGGCTTCGACCGTGTACTGGTAGCAGATGCCTTCCTTCCGTCCGTAAATCTGCGCCCCTTCGTCGGCAAAGTTGACTTGCACGGCGTAGACGTCGTCCGTTTCGCCGAGGTCTATCGCAATCCATTCGTCGCCGTTGCCGGTCGCGGCGCTCCACCACGTGCGGATGTCCTCGTCGACGGCGTTTGCGGCCTCGAAGCCCGGCAGCGTGGACGACACTTCCACCTTCCTGCCGTACGAGAGCAGCATCCAGCCGGGAAACAGTTCGGCGGGAGATTCTATCCGCCGGTCGGGCATGATCATCGGCCAGTCGCCGAATCCGGTGTACGCCGCCATGCAGCCGTCGCCGTCGAAGAAGAGCGGGAAGAGCGCGAGGCGGCGTTCAAACGAATGTCTTTGGGATACGGTGACCGTCCCGATGTGCCAGAAGTTGCCGTAGCGGTCGGCGAACGTGCTGCCGTGTCCCGCGCCGCAGGCGAATCCTTCGGGCTTGTAGGCAAACGGATTGTGGCGTGCGAGGGTGAAGGGTCCGAGCGGGCCGGCGGACTCGAAGACGGCGTCGCTGTAGCTCTTCAGTTCCGTGCCCGGCGAGGCGTACTGCAGGTAGTAGCGTCCGCCGTGCTTGTTCATCCACGCGCCTTCTATCCACGGAACGGGGTCGTCGTCCGGTATGTTGTAGTCGTTTTTGACTTCCCATCCGCGGACGGCGTAGTCGCTTTGGATTACCGGCGCCAGTTCGGTCAGCGGCTCGAACGTCGCGGGGTCAAGCTCGCATCCCCAAATGGGCGTCCGGTTGCTGCATCCGGCGTAGTAGTAGAGGCGTCCGTCGTCGTCGACGAAGACTGCCGGGTCGGTGTGCGACAGCTTGAAATCTTCCTTTGCGACCGTCCACTCGCCCGATTTCGGGTCTGACGTCCTGAATACCTTTCCGACGCCGGAGGTTACGAGATACAGTTCGCCGTTCATGACGAACGCCGTCGGCGCGTACTGTTCGAGCGGAAAGACTTTGTTTGGCACTATCAGACGCCAGTTTACGAGGTCGGTGGAGTGAAAGTAGCCGCCCGAATGGGATACGAAGGCATAATATTCGTCGCGGAACATTACCGCGGTCGGGTCTGCGCCTTCGCGGTACGAGGGAATCTTGCCGTTGACCCTGCCGGCTATTGCCTCCGGCTGGAAACGGTAACTGATGTTTACAGGATTGCATACCGTGCGGAACGTTTCCGCCGGCAACTTCTCCGGACTCTTGCTGCATGAGCTGCTCAGCGCTGCTGTGAGCGCGAAAATGTACATTGTCTTTTTCATCTTGTCTTGTTTTGTTTATGTGTGAATACTTGAATATTTGTTTTTGACTGACGTCAGTCGCTGACTGGCTTCAGTTTGTCGCTGACTGACGCCAGCCAAAGCCGAATTGTTATTAAATTTCATTGTAATATCTCCCGTCGAATTTTATATCCCGTAGCGGCGACGAGGATGCTCATCAGCGGACTGACGAGATTGAAGATGCAATAAGGCAGATAGGTAAGCGTAGAGATGCCCAGGACGGTAGCCTGCGTCATTCCGCACGTGTTCCACGGCACGAGCGGCGATGTAACCGTAGCGCCGTCCTCCGCCGAACGGCTCAGAAGGCGGCTTTCGTAGCCCTTGCTGCGGTAGATGTCGCGGTAGATGTCGCCGGTCAGGATGATCGACAGATACTGGTCGCCGGTGCAGACGTTGAAGAATATTCCCGAAAATACGGTCGTCGCAACCGTTCCGGCCGTGTTCCTCATAAAGCGCGCAAACACCGAGACGATGCTTCCAAGCATCCCGCTCGCCGTCATCGCTCCGCCGAAACACATGGCGCACAGTATAAGCCAGATCGTATTCATCATGCCCGCCATTCCGCGCGTTGCGACGAGGCTGTCGATCGTCGCGTGACCCGTGGAAACATGCGTGCTTCCGTAAAGGGAGATGAAGAAACCCTTCACAAGAACCGCAGCGCCGGTCGAGTCCCCGTCCGCAATCGCGCGAAGAACGTGAGGCTGGAAAATGACCGCAAACGCGGCCGCCAGAATGCCGGAAACGAACAGCGTTGCCATCGGCGGCGCCTTGCGGACGATAAGCAAAGCCGTGGCAGCCGGGACGAGCAGCAGCCAGAGCGAAATGTTGAACGTCCCCTTCAGCGTATCCGCAAACACGGAAATCCCCTCCGGCGAAGCGGCGCTGTGCCTGAAGCCCGCAACCGTGAAGACGGCCAGCGCAATCGCAATCGACGGCACGGTCGTCACCATCATGTAGCGTATGTGCGTAAACAGCGGCGTGTCGGTAATGGCCGAAGCCATGACGGTCGTGTCCGAAAGCGGCGAAATCTTGTCGCCAAAGTAAGCGCCCGAAATAATCGCCCCGCCGATCCACCCCGGCGAAAAGCCCTGCGCCGTGCCGATGCCCGCAAGCGCGATGCCGACCGTCGCAACCGTAGTCCACGAACTGCCGGTCATCACCGACACCGCCGCGCAGATCACGCACGTCGAGGCAAGATACATGTCCGGACTGATAATCATCATTCCGTAATAGATAAGCGTCGGAATGATGCCGCTCACCATCCACGCCCCCGACAAAGCGCCGATAAGCAGCAGAATGAGCAGCGCCGGCGTGACGTTCGAGATGTTTCCCACAATCGCACGCTCGATGTCCCTCCACCGCGCAAGGCGGAAAATCATCGCGACGGCGATGCAAACCGCCGTCGACAGTATCAGCACAATCTGACTCGCGCCCGACAGCGTATCGCCGTCAAACAGCTTCAGAACAAGGAAAAGCAACCCGACAAGCGCCGCAACCGGCACCATCGAAAGCAGGGGAGAAGGAATTTTTCTACGGTCGTCCATCATAATTTTTTGTAAATAATCCGTCGCAAATGTAAATAAAAAAAATCTTATTACTACTTTTGCGATATTAAAAAACAAAATAAAGATGAAACATCAGCTAACAGTCTACAACACTCTGACCCGGAAAAAGGAAGAATTTCAACCCCTGCACCCCTCCCGCGTGGGAATGTACGTCTGCGGGCCGACCGTCTACGGCGACCCCCACCTCGGACACGCGCGCTCCGCCATAACGTTCGACATACTCTTCCGCCTCCTCCTCCGTCAGGGCTACAAAGTCCGCTACGTCCGCAACATCACCGACGTCGGCCACCTCGAACACGACGCCGACAGCGGCGAAGACAAAATCGCCCGCAAAGCCCGCATCGAACAGCTCGAACCGATGGAAATCGTCCAGCACTACACCATACGCTACCACAGCGCCATGCAGCGCCTCAACGTCCTCCCCCCAAGCATCGAGCCGAACGCCTCCGGACACATCATCGAGCAGCGCGATCTTGTGAAGAAGATTCTCGACAACGGATACGCCTATCTGAGTGAAGGCTCCGTATACTTCGATGTCGCGAAGTACAACCGCGACCACCGCTACGGCATACTCTCCAACCGCAACCTCGACGACATGCTCAACGCCTCCCGCGAACTCGACGGACAGGACGAGAAGCGCCACCCCGCCGACTTCGCCCTCTGGAAAAAGGCGCAACCGGAACACATCATGCGCTGGCCGTCCGAGTGGAGCGAAGGCTTCCCCGGCTGGCACTGCGAATGTACCGCCATGGGAAAGAAATATCTCGGCGAGCGCTTCGACATACACGGCGGCGGCATGGACCTCATCTTCCCGCACCACGAATGCGAAATCGCGCAGGCCGTAGCCTCGCAGGGCAGCGACATGGTACGCTACTGGATGCACAACAACATGATAACGCGAAACGGACAGAAGATGGGCAAGTCGCTGGGCAATTCCATAACCCTCGAAGAGTTCTTCAACGGCGACAATCCGTACCTGACCCAGCCCTACGACCCGATGACCGTCCGCTTTTTCATCCTCCAGGCACACTACCGCAGCACGCTCGACTTCAGCAACGAAGCCCTGCAAGCCGCCGAAAAAGGCCTATCGCGGCTGCTGGAAGCCAATTCGCGCCTCCAAAAGCTAACGCCCTCCGCCGCAACAACCGTCGACATCGGCGGACTGCGCCAAAAGTGCGAAGAAGCAATCTGCGACGACCTGAACACGCCGGTAGTAATCTCGCACCTCTTCGAAGCCGGCAAGGCAATAAACACAGTCCACGACGGCAACGGAACAATAACCGCCGAAGACCAAGCCGAATTGACATCAGTCTTCCGCCTGTTCGTCGAAGACATACTCGGCCTGCGCGCAACCGAAGAGACAGTCCAAAACGACGAAGCATACCGCAAAGCCGTAGACCTCCTTCTGTCGATACGCCAACAGTCGAAAGCAAACAAAGACTGGGCAACAAGCGACAGGATACGCAACGAAATGACGGCAATGGGCTTCAAGGTAAAAGACACAAAAGACGGCTTCGAATGGAGCCTGTAAACAGTAGGATATATACATATAATAATTTAACAGCGATGACGGTAAAGGAATTTTTCAAAAACGACAATTTCGCCGCGGAAGCGGGGATAGAGCTGCTCGAAGTAGGCAACGGCACGGCGCGCACAAGAATGGAGATAAAACCCCGGCATCACAACGGAGGCGGCGTATGTCAGGGCGGCGCGATATTCACGCTGGCCGATTTGGCCTTCGCCGCAGCCACAAACAGCCACGCGCAGCTAACGTATTCGATATGGTCGAACATCCAGTATTTCAAGTCCGAGAAGGAAGGCATCCTCTACGCCGACGCAAAAGAGATATACAGCCGTGGCAAACTGTCAAGCATAGAAGTAAGCGTAACCAACGAATCCGGCGAACTCGTAGCCTCATTCACCGGCATGGGCTACCGCAAAGCCACCCCGCTCCCCTTCGATCCGATAGAATAACAATCGGCTCTATCGAAGGCGCTGCAGCAATCCGTCATCGCAAGAAAGTAACCAAACAAGTATAGCAAAAAGAAGAATGACGAAGCGAAGCCGCTGCGCCTGCCGTCTGCGCTTGCCGTCATTGCGAGAAAGTTACTAAACAAGTATAGCAAACAGGAAGAATGAGGAAGGAAAACCGTTGAGCCTGTTGGTATTATAAGGCGCAGTTTGTCCGTAATACTTACAAGAAAGCTCTCTCGCATTTTCTAACTTTCTAACTTCTAACTTTATATTTTCTAACTTCTAACTTTTATTATATGAGAGTAATAATTGAATCAAATTACGAGCAGCTGTCTAAGTGGGCAGCGGCTCACATCGCAGAGAGAATCAATGCTGCCAAACCGACGGCGCTCAAACCTTTCGTGCTCGGCTTGCCGACCGGCTCCTCGCCTCTCGGTACCTACAACGCGCTTATCAAACTCTACGAAGGTAATAAGGTATCGTTTAAGAACGTTGTTACCTTCAATATGGACGAGTACGTAGGCATTCCCCGCGAGCATCCCGAAAGTTACCATTCATTTATGTGGAATAACTTCTTCCATCATATTGATATTCAAGAGAAAAACGTCAATATACTGAACGGTAACGCTGATGACCTCGAAGCCGAGTGCGCCTCCTACGAAGCTCGCATCAAGGCGGCCGGAGGCATCGACCTCTTCCTTGGCGGCATAGGCCCTGACGGTCATTTAGCCTTCAACGAGCCTGGCTCCTCACTGGCGTCGCGCACACGTGTAAAATCGCTGACTACGGATACTATCATCGCCAACTCGCGCTTCTTCGACAACGACGTCAACAAAGTACCCCGCACTGCCCTGACGGTAGGCGTAGGCACGGTCATGGACGCTCGCGAGGTGCTGATAGTAGTGAACGGCCACAATAAGGCGCGCGCCCTGCAACAGGCTATCGAAGGCGGCGTCAGTCAGATGTGGACAATCACCGCCCTGCAACTGCATCCCAAGGGTATCATCGTTTGCGACGAAGCGTCATGCGTCGAGCTTAAAGTCGGTACTTACAAGTATTTCAAGGACATAGAGAAATTATAGCGTCAGCGTTTTTCGGCTACACGCAACTTGGCGCTTCTTGAGCGGGGGTTGCGGGCAATCTCTCCGTCCGAAGGGATTATTATCTTGTCAATCACCCGCAAGGAAGCAGGAATGATGCCATAAATATCCCTTTCTACCTGCCCTTCCATGTTGCCTGTTTTGATGAAATTCTTCACTAAGCGGTCTTCGAGGGAGTGATAGGTAATGATGGCCAATCGCCCGCCCTGTCTTAGCAGTTGAGGCGTCTGTTGCATCATTGCGCTCAAGGCCGACATCTCTTGATTCACCTCTATACGAAGCGCCTGGAAAGCCTTGGCAAAGAATTTTCTGTCGTTTTCACGGCCTACAAATGGAGACAGAAGCTCTATCAAACCGGTTGCTGTCAGCAGCGGTCGGGATGCTCTTTGCTGTACGATAGCAGCCGCAATTCTGCGTGCCTGCTTCAATTCGCCGTAAAGATACAGAGTTTGCGACAGCTGTTCTTCGGTATATTCGTTCAAAACCTCTGCTGCGGTGCGGCCTGCACGGTTATTCATCCGCATATCGAGCTTGCTGTCGAAGCGAAACGAGAATCCGCGTTTCTCGTCGTCGAAGTGATGCCACGAGACCCCCAAGTCTGCCAATATCCCATCCACCGACTGTTCGCCGTGATAGCGCATAAAATTCTGCAGATAGCGAAAATTGCTACGCACGAAAGTGAAACGCCCATCTCCGGCCGGAATGTTCTGTTCGGCGTCGGCATCCTGATCGAAACCGTAGAGTTTGCCTTTAGCGCTCAGACGTTCGAGGATAGCGCGTGAATGTCCGCCCCCGCCGAAAGTCAGATCTACATAGACCCCGTCGGGATTGATATTCAGGGCGTCAAGGCACTCGTGCAGCATGACAGGGACATGATAGACAATATCTGTTTCGCTCATTATCAGTTTGTTGTTATTTCGAAGACGACCATTTCGCTGACTGTGCCGATGCGAAAAGGAGGCCCCCAGAGAGCAAGGCCTGAGGAGACATAATAATTTGTATTGTCGCGCTTGATGAAGCCGTAATTCAACTCAAACAGGTAGTGTGTCAGCCAGTTGAGCGGTATGACTTGCCCGTGATGAGTATGTCCGCTGAATTGCAGGTCGGCTTCCAAAAATCGGGCGTCATCAAGATTACTCGGCTGGTGGTCAAGCAGAATCGTAGGCTTTGACTTATCGACTATGGATCGCCAGTCTTCCTTGGCTAAGCGGTCGCGATTAGAGCGGTCGTCGCGTCCGATAATCTGCAAACCGCATGGCAACACAAGGATTGAATCGCGCAGCAATTGAATTTTTGTCCGCTTCACAAACTCGGCGCTTTCTGCTATTCCGCTGATGTATTCGTGGTTGCCGGGGACCATAAAGACGCCCATCGGCGCTTCGAGACGGTTGAGTTCCTTGTCCATACGCTGTTCGACAACAGGAAAGATGGCGTTGTCTATCAAATCACCTCCAATAAGGATTAAATCAGGCTTCTCGGCATTAATAAGATCTATATTTTTGTGCAGTCGGCTCATACCTGTACCGTTACCAAGATGCAAGTCGCTTACGGCAACTATCTTCAGATGATTGATACCTTCGAGCGGCCTGTTGACAAGTATGTTGAAAACCTGTTTACGAGTCTGTTGATAATTTATGTATCCGTAGGCTAATATACTGACGGTGAGGCATAAAGAAATAACAAATCCGTAAGAGAATGAGTGGTTGAAAACTTTTATCAGGTCGGTTGCGGCAAGGAAGACGACCATATAGAGCGTGAAGATGAGCCATGAAGCGCCTGCCTCGAAGAGGAAATGGCCGAGTGTGAAAGGGATATGTCGGGAGTTGCGCAGCAGCATCATGACGATGAGCAGTAGCGGGAATATCCAATAGACCGAGCAGTAGCAGACACGCAAGCACGACGAAAGATGTTCGAGAGCCTGAAGCCCTCGAACAAAAATGTAAAAGTTGGCAAGCAGATAGCCGCCAATAATCAGGAAAAAGAAGATCGGCATGTACTTTATTTTTTCGGGTAGCCTACGGGATTGTTAATGATAAGCATCTGTTTATCAGTTAGCTTGAGTACCTCCTTCAGCTCGTCGCGATTCATTGTACCGCGCGGAACGGTAGCAAGTCCGACGGCAGCGCAGAAGATATTGATATTCTGATTGACAATACCGCCGTCAATTGAGGCCGTCAGCTTAGTGCCGTCCTTAGTCGGGTCGCCGAGTACGTCGAGGTTGGCCACCAGCACAATGCAGACAGGCGCAACGGCGGCGAAGTCCTGTCCCGAAGCTACAGCCTTGCGGTGGTCGCCTGCAGTAACAGGTTTAAGCGTATGCGCGGTGGCGTCATAGAGGTAAGCGCCGTCTTTATTGATAACATAAACGGCGATTTCCTGACGGTTCATAGCCGAAGGAGCGGTACGCTTGCCGTCCTTGCGATTCACACCGTTAGCAGCCCAGAGCAAGTCCGACAGATCCTGCAAAGCGAGATCTTTAGTGTCAAATTCGCGGATAGACTGACGGTCGGAAAGAGCTTTCATAACAGCGCTTCCACGCGATTTGTTCGGCGCATTGAGCTTGATTTCTGTCAACTCTTGCGCATTCAAGCCTGTTATCATTACTGACAAGGCAAAAAGGGAAACTAAAATTTTCTTCATATAATTAATATTTAATGATTA
>JAITPH010000244.1 GCA_031289515.1 Tannerella sp. | reverse complement strand
AAAACGCCCTTTAATACGCTCAATATTAACATTATTGTCGTAAAGATAGCGGGAAGTCACATAGATAGCAATACCGAATCCCCACAGCACGCCGATAATAACCGTAAGCGAAGGATTGTCAAGTTTCTTATACAATCCGTACAGAATCAGAGGAGGTATACTCCAGAATATCAGTCGGTTGAAAAATCTCACCACCTTGCTTTTTTCAAAGCGGAAGAACAGATAAGTACGGATAATGCGCCACAGATACAAGGTAATGATATACATGGCAAGCGACATGACGAAAGCCCAGAATTGACTTTCGATATAGAAATAAGTGAAATAAATTCCGAATCCCCAAAGCGCAAATTGCCAGCTAATATTCAAAAAGTCTTTAAGCGAATGAAATTCGTTGCTCAGACCGAGATGTTTACGGATAAGCAGACCGCTTTCCCATTGGCGGGAGAAGCGTCCGGCGCGATCGTAAATCTTAACGATATTACTAATGACAATGTTTATCTCTTTATTCGGATCGACAATATCCGCCTTGGCTTGTCGCAAACTCGTCTGGGCGAAATAAGTAGCTCCCGGAACAAGTATTATCAGCGCCACCATGTATAAGGATTGCCACAAAAGTCCGTCGACATACAGATAAATAGCCGCTATGCCCGACAAAATGAGGACGAGATGCAGGATTTTGATTTTAACGGATAACGTCCTGTACCACAGCAAGGTATTTTCGAGACCCATGCTAACGGTCGGGATGATAACCAGCGTCAACAGTGTCGAGAAGGCAAGACCGCCGATAACGGTAATAGCGAATGGCGCGCCGATAGCTCCCGCATATTCGTTGTCGCCCATAGCCATTGGAAACATGGCTATAATAGTGGTAATACTCGTAATCAGAATAGGACGGATACGCGATAATCCCGCAACCATCAGGGCGCGCTCGCGGCGAAATCCGCGTTTGCGCAATATATTCGTATAATCAATCAGAATAATACCGTTATTAACGACGACGCCGAGCAATATCAGGAAGCCGGTCAGCGTATTGGCGTTGAGTAGACTGTTACCGGTCATAATCAACGCAATGAGCGAGCCGATTGCAGCCAGAGGTATTGAAAACAGCAACACAAACGGCGTAGAAACAGATTCAAACACGCAGGCAAGAATCATGAAAATCAGGATAAAAGCTGCAAGGATAAGAAATTTAAAGTCGGCAAACTCGTCTTCTTCGTGAATGACTTCGATAGCAAGACCGGCAGGCAGATTGAAGTTCTCTATAAACTGGTCTATTTCAACGCGATAGCTTTCAAGCAGCGATTTCGACTGTTCGACGCTGCGGATAAAGTTATAGCGCACTTCGAGTTGTTTGTCCTGATTTACGCGCGTGATGCGGGCGCGACCGAATCCCTTGTTCACCGTCGCAATATCAACCAGCTTATGCAGTCCGCCGTTAGCGTTTAATACCTGAACAACCTGGAGGTCGTCGATAGTTGTTTCGCGTCTGACTTCTTCTTCCTCCTCTTCGGGCGTTTTGTCGCGTATGATGATGTCGTAGGTCTCTTTTCCTATTTTGAGATTTGTTCCCGACGAGTATTCCGTATTCAAATCGGCTAAACCGGCGGTTATATTATTGCGGGAAATTTCGTAGGTAGTCAGCAATATCTGGTCGAAGTTAAGACGTACTTCCGGCTGGCGACGCGAGAACGAAACGTTGGTACTGCGGATAAAATCCTGATCGTCGAAATAGAAACGCAGGTCTTCGGCGACAATCTGCATCATATCGTAGTCGGAGCCTTTTATGACAACGCGCTCCTGATTACTTCCGATGCCGAGCATACTCATAAAGGCGAGCGTGCCGGACATGTCACCGCCGCTGTTTTGCCCGCCGGTAGCATCGGACACTTCTATCTCGGCGCCTTCGAGGTTAGGCATTTTCGACTGCACGTCGGCTTTTATCTCCGACAGTTTGCGTTTGCCGATTTTCTGGTAATCTTCCTGCAAAACGATCGTCAATACTGCTTCTTCCTCATTTATACGGCATATAATATCCTTCTTTTCAGGCACTTCTTCGAGGCGTTCTTCGAGCATTTTAACCATTTTGTCGGTACTTTCGAGAGTGCTGCCGGTGCGCATTGTTAAATAAATATTAAAGCGGTCGGAATCGACTTCGCGGTTTTGCTGAATATTCATCGTCATCGACAATATCAGCGTCACAAAAAGCAAAATCAGCGAGCCGAAAATAGTCACTCCCGGATTACGCATACACGTCTTGAGAAGCACAAGATAAATTTGCACCGGACGCTGCGAAAGGGAAATCTTTTCGTAGAAGACGCTGCTATTGTTTTTCCTGCGCAGAATGACGTATGCGGTCATTGGAATAAACAGCAAAGCGACTGCCATAGACACAAACAGGGTAGAAATAATCGATACTCCGACGTGATTACCGATAAGTTTTATGAAAAAATTGTCGGAAAAGACAAAAGGCAAAAAAACCGTTACCGTAGTAAGAGTAGCCGCCAGAATAGAACGCCAGACCTCTTTGGTTCCCTGAACGACAGAGCGTTCGGGCGTCATGCCGGTTCCCGACAGCCGGTATATGTTTTCGAGCACGACAACGCTGTTGTCGAGCAGCATTCCGACGGCAAGCGCCATTCCGACAAGTGTAAGGCTGTTTATCGAAATACCTGCATAATAGAAGAAATTAAAAGCAGTATAGACCGAAATAGGCATCGAGAGGGCGATGAAGAAGACAATGCGCATGTTCTTCAGGAAAAACCAAAGCACCAAGATAGCCAGCAGACCGCCTACGAGAGCGAGGTTAATTATCTGGTTGATATTGTTTTCCATCGTCTCCGCCGTATTCGAATCAATAACTATCTCTATATCAAGCGGCTTCAGTTTTTCGTTCAGGTTGTTGATTACTTCGACAGTGCGATGCGACAATTCAATCAGGTTAGCCTGCGAATCGTTGATAAGAGAGACCGAAATAGCCTCTTTTCCGTTCACGCGGCTGTACGACGTTTCTTCCTTGAGGTCAAAAAATATCGTCGCCACGTCCTTTAGGAATACCGGACCGGGCGCAACGACAAGGTTTTCGATGTCGGACACGACTGTATACGACGAATTGACATGGACAAAAAACTGTCCGTCAGCTTCCCTGACATTTCCTACATATACTTTTTCCTGATTATTCCGGCTTAACATTCCGCTTATGCTCGATGTTGTGATATTCAACGCTTTACATGCGTCTTTATCAAGCCTGACTTCTATCGCTTTCTCGCGACCGCCATATACGCTTACTCCGGCTACTCCGTCGATATTTTCAAATTCGGAAATGATTTCTTCATCGACGATATTACGCACGCGATCA
>JAITPH010000088.1 GCA_031289515.1 Tannerella sp. | reverse complement strand
ACGCCTTTTCATTCGCTTTTCAAAGTCTTTACCGGATTCATTGTAGCCACTTGCCAGGTCTGGAAACTTGTTGTCAGCAGTGTGACCGCAAGGGCGACGATTCCGACAAGAAGGAAAACCCATGCGCTCAACGGCGTTTTTACCGTGAAGCCGTCTAACCACGGTTGCAGGCTGAAATAAGCTACCGGCGAGGCTATGAAGAACGAAACGGATACCCATATCACAAAATCCCTGTTAAGCAGAATCAACAGGTCCCGAAGCGTTGCGCCGTTCACTTTCCGCAGGCCGATTTCCCTGATTCGCCGCTGGGTGGCGTAAAACGCCATGGCAAACAGTCCGGCTATGCTTATGATGAAAGTTATCAGCATGGCAAAGGCAAGTACGTTTTCGGCGTTCTTTTCCGAGGCGTAGAGTTCCCTGTAAGTATCTTCCAGAAAATGATATTCAAACGGATAGTCCGGCTCCAGCTCTTCCCATTTGGCGCGGATGGCGTCGATTGCCTGCGCCGGGTCGCCGACTGTCTTGAAGAAGACCGGCAGCCAGTCGTCTTCCCACGTGAATCTCACATAGACCTGCGGGTCGATTTCATCCCTCAGCGAGCGGACATGTGCGTTTTTTATCACCCCTTTCACAATCATTCGCCGATAGCCGTCTGTAATGATTTGATTCAGGGGAGGGCTTTCCCGGAAAAGCAGTTTTACCGCGCTTTCGTTGAGGACGGCCGGTTGCAGCGAGTTGTCGGATTCGAGGTTGAACGGATTCTCTCCCTCGACGATTTTCATGTCCATGAAATCAAAATAGTTGGGCTGGACATGGTTTATTTCCATCAAAACCGCGTCGTCGCTTCCGGCGATGCCGATTTCCAGATTTTGATTCCGCTGCGTGGGCAGGCAATTCTTCTGGGTGACGTCCGCTATCGAAGGCTCTTTCAGCATTTCGTCGCGGAAGGACTTGAAATTTCTTCCGAAACGTTCGTGACCGTAAACGTGTATGATATTTTCCGTATTGAAGCCCAAATCGTGACTGATCATCATATCGACTTGACGCTGCATGAATCCGACGACTGTCAGCAGCGCTATCGAGGCGGAAAACTGGACGACGATCAGACTTTTCTGAAAGACGGAAATCCGTTTCCCCCTGAATTTTCCCTTCAGAATTTCGATTGGATTGAAGCGCGTGATGTACAAAGCCGGAAAAGTGCCCGCCAGCAAAACGACGGAGGCGGACAGAACGGCCAGAAAGACGTACAGCTGCGGCGAGAGAAAGTCGATCGTCAGTCGCGACTGCGTAAAACCGTTGAATACCGGCAACGAAAGTGTCGCCAGAAACACTCCGGCAGCCGTTGCGATTCCCGCATAACAGGCCGTTTCGACGTAAAAATCCCGGATAAGGCTGTTTCGTCCCGCGCCGTGCGCCTTTTTGATTCCCACGGTTTTTGCGCGGAGGAAGGATGTCGAGATGAACAGATTTGTAAAGTTGATGCAGGAGATAATCAGAATCACAAGCGCGACAAGGACGAAGACCGCGACGAGCGACTTGTTGCCCTTCACGATGGCGTCTTTCAGGAAACCGCCGCTGAAGTGCATTTCCTTCAAAGGCTCAAGCGTGACGCTCGCTCCGGAGGTTTCGGAAAGTTCCTTTTCGCGCTGCAGAATCTCCGTCAGGGACGCTTCCGTCGCCCCGGCGCCGGTAAGGGCCGGAAGGCGAAAGAAAGTCATGTACAGGTCCCAGTCGTTCCACGAATGATCCAAAAACAGTCCGAACGGCGCAAATACGAAATCGGCTTGAAGGCTTGAATTTGCAGGCATGTCTTTCATGACGGCGCTGACGGTAAATTCGCGGTCGACGCCGGGACCTTTCCAGTGCAGGCTTTGCCCGACGGGATTACGTCCGGCGAAATAGCGCGTGACGGCCGATTCGCTGACCGCCACGTTGCCCGGCGCCGCGAGCGCCGTGGACGGATCGCCTTCCGCGAGGGGAAATGTGAAGAAGGAAAAGAAATTGCCGTCGGCGATATAGACCGGTATCGAGGGATAAAATTCCTGTTCGATTCTCAAGTCGCCCCAGGCGGGAAGCACGCGCGACATTGCTTCTATTTGCGGCAGTCCGTCTTTTGCCGCCTGTCCGAAGGGACGGAATGTGGAGGACGATTTGACCGGAACGCCGTTGAGGACGGCATGTCCGTTGATTCGGTAAATGCGTTCCGCGTCGCGGTGGAATCCGTCGAAACTAAATTCGCCGATCGTCCACAGGCCGACGACGACGGATACCGCGATACCGAGGCTCAGGCTGCTTATGTTGAGCAGTCCGACGACCTTTTGTCTGTTGAAATTCTGAATAAACTGTTTCATATTGTTTTTTATTTAGTGTTTTAGCTGTTTTTACAGGATTGCCTGCATCCTGACTGTTGACTGTTCCCTGGAATGGGAGACTGATTCCCCGGAATGAGAGACCGGCTGATGTACATTTATCATTCACAGTTGACCGTCTTTGAAGGATTCTCGCCGGCAATCTGCCACGACATGACGATCGCCACCGCCGTAATGACAAGCAAAACCGCAGCGCTGCCGCCTCCGAAGACGGTCAAGTCCATCGCCGTCCTCTCCGTAAACAGCTGCAGCAGCCGTTCGCCCGCAAAATAAGCCCCCGCGCAGGCAATCGCAATGGCAGGCAGCGCCATCGAAGCAATTCCGGAAGCCACGATACGGAGAATGTTTCCGCGCGTGGCGCCGTTGATTTTGCGAATGGCGATTTCCTTTCGACGCCTCTGAATCTCGTCGTTCACATAACCCGCAAGACCCATCAGCGTAATAAGAAAAATGCAGACACAGGCCGCCAGCGTAATGTTTCTGAAATTACGGACAGGCTCGTAATCGCTGTCCAGACGGTCTTTCAAAATCGACAGGCCCATATCGTCGTCCGGATACAGACGGCCAAGCCTGTCGTCGATAGCCTTCAGATTCTCCGGCGTCGTCGCCGTCAGGCGGAGCGTCAGAATCTGAGTGCAAAAACGCCTTCCCCGAATCAAAACCGGCTCGTAACCGTAACCGCCGTACAGCGGCGACGACACGTAATCCCGCAGCACTCCGACGATTTTGCCGTAACTCTTCACCTCCCTGCCGACCGGATTGTCCGTCCAGCCCATCCTTTTCACGAAATTCTCCGTAACAATCACCTCGCCCGCATCGCCCTCGCCCGAAGCCGTAAAATTGCCGCCGCTCGCGAACTCCATTCCCATCGTCCGTATATAATCGGCGTCGCACGTCTCGTAACGGCTCGAAAACAGCACGGCGCCGTCATCGTCCGCAATCGGCGCGCCGCCGTAGGCTATCGGAATACTCGCGCTCGTAGCCGCGCTCTCCACGAACGGAAACCGTTCCAGCTCCTGCCGCAGCAGACCGATATTCCGGCCCGTCTCCTCGCCCGTCGCGCCCTTCACGCCGTTCATCCGGAGATAGACAACATTGTCCGCCACGTAGCCCAGATCCTTGTTTATCAAAAGACCGTACTGTCTGAAAGCAACGATAAGCAGCAGCGTGACGAACGAAATGCCGAGAAACTGCATAAACAGCAGAATCTGTTTCCACAGCTTCCTGTTGTTCGTAAAAGTCCGGAAAATCTGCGTAACCGGAATCACCGAAAAAATCCGCGCCGGAAGGAAACCGCTCATCAGAAACAGAAACAGAACGACCGCCGCCGAAACCCAGAGATTCGACAGCGTAAAAATCGCCTCCAGCCGGACGTCGATCAGCGTCTCGATCTGCGTCCGGAACACGAAAATAGCCAGCGCCGTCGCCGCCAGCGAAACGAGAACAAGCAGCGCCGTCTCGTACAGAAACATCCCGAAGATGCTCGCCGTCGAAGCGCCGTTACATTTGTGAATACTGACCTCCTTAGAGCGCTTGACGAGCGACGAAATCGAAATCAGCACGTAATTGAGCGTCGCAATCAGCAAAATAATCAGCGCAAGCGCCGACATGAGGATGGACATGCTCACCGTGCCTGTATCCGAATGAATCCCCCTGAAAGGCGCGAGAAAGGAATTGATCGCAAAACCGTCCTGCGCCATCCGGTCGTAATCGAAATACTTGCGCCATACGCCGTTGATTTCCCGGTTGATAAAATCCGGATTCGCGCCCGCCGCCAGCCGGACTATGCCCCAGAAGCTGTCGCCGCCGTCCCAGCCGGCGCCAAGTCCGAACTGTTTCCCAACGTTGGCAAAGGAAATCACCGCGTCGCCGCGCAGCGAATTGTTGTCCGGCACGTCTTCAAATACGCCCTGAACCGTATAGGGATAATTTTGCATGTACATCAGCGTGCGTCCGACAGGGTCGCCGTCGCCGAAAATCAGTTTAGCCGTCCGTTCCGAAATGAAAATGTTATCCTGAACGCCCAGCAGACGGTCGTCGCCGCTCAGCACCTCGATACCGGCGGTTTTGAAGAAAAGCGAATCGGCAATCAGCGGTTTCAGCTCATACTTCCTGTCATCGAGGAAGAACGGCTCTTTGCCCTTGTTTGCATAGACCGTCGAAGCCGAAACGACCTCCGGGAACTCGTCGTTGAGGGCGGGAGCCATCGGCGCCATGACGATATGCGACGAGCCGGCATCCTTGCCGCCGATTGTATACCTGTTTTTGATCAGAAACAGCCGGTCGACGTCGCGATAGAAATTATCAAAGCTCGCCTCGTAGCCCACGCGCGAGAAGAGCAGCAGTCCGACAAGCAGGCCCAGGGACAGCGAAATAATCTTGATCACGTTATTTCCCCTTGCATTGGCAATAGCTTTAAAAGCATAATAAAGTTGTCTCATCATGTTCAAAATTTATAGTTTTACCCAAAAAGAGTAGCCAAAATCGTGCCAAAAAATAAAACAGCTGATAAATAGAAGATTCACGAAATCAAAAAAGCCCGAAATGTAAACGAATTTTACAAGTGGCTGTAAAGATTACTTACACGGTTGTCAATTGACAATGGACATGAACCGTGAAGAATTGGCAATAAAGAATGAAGAGAAATAATTTATTCGCATCTTGCCCTGACATCTCGCAGAGATGTATCGCTCGGTAGAAAATGAATTTTACCCTATCCTCCGCATTCCGTTGGAATGCATCCCGAACTTTCAGTTTTCAACCGGAAATTCCGCTTTCAGCGAGGCGATGACCTCTTTTACGCTGCGGATTTTTTCCGACAGATGGGCATTCAGTCCTGCGAAGGCGTAGCCTTTTTTCATGTTTCCTCTTGCTGCGTTGTACAGCGCTTTGATGATGCAATACGGACTTTTCGTATAGTCGCAAGTCTTGATGCAGTGAAAGGGACAGTTTTTAGGTTTTTCCGTGCCGTTGTTCACTCTTTGGATAAATTCGCCGTTGATGGCGCGGCCCGGCATTCCGACAGGGCTTTCGATGATAAGCATGTCTTCCTCGACGGCATTGATATAAACATCCTTAAACTTCGGCGAAGCGTCGCATTCTTCGGTAGTAACAAAGATACTGCCCATCTGTACGCCTGCAACTCCGAGCTTGATGAATCGGGAAATATCCCGACCGGTCGTAATTCCTCCTGCCGCGATGACCGGAATCTGTTTCTGTTCCCTGTAAGTCTCCGTGACGGCCATTACATCCTGAATAAGTTTCTCCAGCGAATAGTTGTCGTCGTTAATCTGTTCTTTCTTGAAACCCAGATGACCTCCGGCTTTCGGGCCTTCCACCACGATGGCGTCGGGCAGATAGTTGTAGTTGGTCAGCCATTTGGTGCAGATTATCCTTGCCGCTCTCCCGGAGGAAACGATCGGGACGAGTTTTGTCTGACATCCCGGCGTCAGATAGGCGGGCAGGTCAAGCGGAAGTCCTGCACCGGAAAAGATGACGTCGAATTTTTCGGCAATCGAGGTACGCACCATATCTGCATAGTTGGAAAGGGCTACCATGATGTTTACGCCGATAATGCCGCCGGTTTTTTCTCTGGCTTTGCGGATTTCTTCCTTGAGACCGCAGATACATTTATCGAAGTAATTGCCCGGAAATTTCGGATAGAGCAGTCCCAGCCCTGCGCATGAGATGACGCCGATGCCGCCTTCGTTTGCTACTGCCGCAGCCAGTCCCGAAAGAGATATGCCGACGCCCATTCCGCCCTGTATTATAGGCAGTTTTATTTCAATGTTTCCGATAAAAAACGACTTCATAAGCATTTGTGTTTTGCGATAAAAAAAAGAGGATATCGCCGAACTGTGTTCTTGAATATCCTCTTTCCCAGTCTACTGTTTAATAGCGTCTCGAATTGCCGCCGTATCCGCCTCTGCCGCGGTTCCCGCCGCCGCCGTTCCCGCCGTATGCAGGTCTTTCGGTTCTGGGTTTCGCTACGTTTACGGAAATGGTTTTGCTGTCATACTCTGCCTGATCCAATTCCTTTATCGCCTTGTTGCCTTCCTCGTCGTTAGGCATCTCTACAAATCCAAAACCTCTGGATCTGCCCGTCTCTCTGTCGGTAATCACTTTAGCTGAAGATACTTCTCCATACTCGTCGAATAAATTTTTTAAGTCGGCGTCGTTCACGCCATAGCTTAAGTTTGAAATGTAAATGTTCATCTATGAAATTTTAAAAATAAATAATAAGTTACTGAGGAGGAAAAACTAAGGAAAGCCTGCTTCAACGATATGCGAAAAAAAGAACTCTGCGATAAAAATCCCGTCTCAATTCGCTGCAAAGATAATACTAAAATTGATACCGCAAATATTTTTTCGCAAAAATATTTCAAAATCGCATCTTTTTTTTTCTTTGCCCTCTTTTTTGGGGCTAATGTCATGTCGCCGGAAGCGTCATATACCGTCTGTCGGTCGAAGCGTCATATACCGCCATATCAACGGAAGCGCCCATACCGTCATGTCGACCGAAGCG